>CAZRCO010000009.1:0-20426 GCA_964598635.1 Candidatus Woesearchaeota archaeon
AACATTTTTATGTCAAAATATTTATTTCTTTCCCTAAACCTTCTCCGCTCGTCTTCCTAAAGTCAGACTCGCTCACACCACTCACAACTATCTTTAGGACAATCCTCATCAAGCAAGGTCAAAGCTCTCTTCCAGAGCTTTTCTGCATCTTCAACATCAACATTCATCTTCTTCAAAGTCGTGTCAAAGATGACTTCTCCTGTTGCCATGACTTCTTTAGGGACATAAAACAGCAGGAAAGCATAATCTTCTGTTTCATAGCCATTCTTTCTTAATAAGAAGCTGTAAAGGTTTAATTGGTTTTGATAATGTTCATGGGTGTCTTCTTTCAAGGCGAAACCACGGGTTTTGTAATCAAGAACAATTAATTTTCTATTTCCTTTATTAATTAAAATATTATCTACTGCTCCGTGAAGCTCGTTTCCTTCTTTGTCTGTGTATGAGATTCCTTTTCTGTTGTTCTGCCAGATTTTTAATTTTTCTTTATCTTTAAACAATTTCATATTTACACAATCATTGTTCTCGCATAATTCCGGGGGCAATTGCCCTTTGTCTCTGAATCTGTTAAAATGTTCTTTTAGGATTCTGTCCATCCCGCTTGGAAGACTTGGAAATATTCCTGCTGGACGCTTCCACACTTTATGCTGTGTTAGCCAGAAACATCTCGGACATTCCTGCATCAAAGCAAGAGAGGAAGGAGATAGTTTGTATGTTTGTGGCATTTTATTATTAAGGGACTTTGCTCTTTTAATGTTTTCCATAAACATTTAAAATTCCTACTTTAAAATCTCCCAATTATTGAGAAAATCTGTAATATCATATTCGTGTTTTTTATCCCCAAGAGAAACTTTACCCTCGCGGAATTTTAAGATAACCCTATACTCATTGCCTTCCTTCCTTGTTTTTATAGCTTTTTCTTTAATTTTTTTCTCTATTCCTCCGGGAGGTAAAATTACAAAGTCATTTTCATTATCATGTCTTAAAACAAAAATATAGAAAACATTTTCAGAACTAAATCTCTCAAGAGATTTTCTTCTAATATTGTAATGACAATAGCCACTTTTATAAAGTTTTGAGGTTTTGACCTGAATCAAATATGTCTTATTATTTTTTAAAGCCACAACATCTATCCCGGTATCTACTGACATAATACTTGCATTAAATCCCCTATAAAGCATTTCACTGGTTACAGCAAATTCCCCTGCTGTACCAATATCTAATGATTTTCCCATATTGCCCCGATAATTCCACTATATTTAATCCTTTCTTTTCTAAAATTGCAAGAAATCACAAAAATTTAAAAATAAAACAGAAAAATTAAAATAAAAAAGAAATAAAAAAATTCTAAAATAAAACAGAAAATTTAGAATCTTCTTCTACTGAAATCTCTTCCTCGGGAACCAAAGTCTCTTCTTGGTCTTTGTCCTTCAGGTCTTTCTTCCATTGGCCTTGCTTCGTTAACTTTTAACTTTCTTCCTTCAACTTCTTTGTCATTCATTTCTTCAATTGCTTTTTTCGCAACTTCATCATCTGCAATTGTCACAAAACCAAATCCTTTTGAACGGCCTGAAAACCTATCGCTGATAACAGTAACCTCTTCAGGACTGTATCCTGAAAAAAGATTTTTCAAAGCTTCTTCATCAACACTAAAAGGTAAATTACCTACATATAACTTCATTTTTTCCTCCTTACACTTATTAACTAACTCTCAGAAATAGCCAAACAACCATCCTTGTCTACCATTCTAACAGTCATTAAATCAGATAAGAAAAAGGATTTTTAAATGTATTGGATACTGGAAAAAACAGAAAATTCTAAAAAACAAAAAGAAAAAATAAAAATCAAAAATAAAATGGGTTTATTTTTTCTTTAGAGATGTGAGAACCATCCAAAGTGCGCTAACACCCACTAAAGAATATATCACTCTAGAAACAGTTGACATTGTCCCAAATAGTGTAGCTACAAGGTCAAAATCCAGGATTCCTACAAGTCCCCAGTTAAGACCCCCAACAATCACTAGAATCAATGCTATTGTATTTAGTACCTTTTTCATTTAACAACCTCCTTTTTATTTTAATTAATAGAATTATATAATATATAAATTTATGTTTTTATGCCAAAGTTGCTAAAGCAGAAACTGCCAGATGAATGCAACTTTGGACACCCAAAAGTCTAACAGATACACAAAGACTTTTTGATCACAAAATAATCAATAAATTCAAAACTCCGGCAAAACTAATCCATAATAAATATGGAATCAGCAAATATGCTGAAAGCCTATTAACTTTTCCTGCTATAAAAATCATCAGCAATATTGAAAACCATAACACGATTAGTTCATAAAATGCAAATGTCGGCTGTTTTAAACCAAAGAAAATAAAGCTCCAGAGGAGATTAATTAACAAATTAGCTCCAAAAACCATTCCGATTCTTTTCTTTTGATCTTTATTCTTTGCAGACACCCATGCAAAATATAATGACAATGCTATAAGTAAAAATAAAATGTTCCAGGCAATCATAAAAACCCAGTTAGGGGGAGTTATTGAAGGTTTGATTGCTTCATACCAAATTGTATTTATGTTTAAACTTGTAAAAAAATTTCCTACTAAACCAACTGCATAAACAATTATCAGGCTTATTATCAAAACTTTAAGATTTATTTTCCTCTTTTTCATTATTAAACCAGGTAAAAGTTATTTTTAATTCTTTTTATTCTTTTCTAAAAACAAGTCTCTTATAAATTTCCCCAATAATAAATACAGAGCTTGCAATTGCTATGATAATTAAAAATTCTGCAAAACCCAATGGAACAAATTGGAAAATGCTTTGTATCCATGGAAGATATATAACTCCTATCATTAATAATAAAGAACCAATTAAAGACAAAATTATCCACTTATTTGAAAATACTTTTATTTTGAATAAAGACTTTCTTAAGGAGCGCATATTAAAAACATTAAATAACTGAAACATTGACATGGAAACAAATGCAACTGTTCTTGCTTTATTCAAACCTTCAGGAAGAAAATGCCTGAAAAGAGGAATTGTTCCAAGTGCCATAAGTCCTGCCATCAAAAGTAAGAAAGGCAGAAGTTCTTTGTTCAGGATTTTTTCTTTTTTATTTCTCGGAGGATGATTAAGCATGTCATTATGCCCTGGCTCCATTGAAAGAGCAACCCCGTTGAAAGTGTCTGTAACTAAATTCAGATAAAGCAGCTGAATAGGCAGCATTGGCAAAGGGAAACCTAATGCCAAAGAAGAAATAACTGTAACATCTTCTGCAACATTTGTTGTTATTAGATAAAAGCTTGTCTGCCTGACATTCTGGAAAACAATTCTTCCTTCTTCAATTGCATTTACTATTGATGCAAAATTGTCATCTGTTAAAACAATCTCACTTGATTCACGGGCAACATCTGTTCCGATAATCCCCATAGCAATTCCAATATCTGCCCTTTTTAATGCCGGTGCATCATTAACGCCATCTCCTGTCATTGCAACAATTTCCCCCTGTTCTTGCAATGCTTTTACAATTCTTGTCTTGATTCTAGGACTTACTCTTGCAAAAATATCAACATTTTTTACAGCCTCATTAAACTCTGGTTTTGTCATTTTCTGTAATTCCCTTTCTGTAAGAACTTTTATTTTTGAGTCAGATTTATTTACTAAACCAACTTCTTTTGCTATTGCAAGGGCTGTTTCTTTATGGTCTCCTGTTTTCATAATAATTCTGATTCCTGAATTTCTCGCTTTCTGAATAGCTTCCTTAATTTCTTTTCTTGGAGGATCTTTCATTCCAACCAAACCGGCAAATATCAAATTAAACACCAATTCTTTGGAAACAGAATTAGTATTCTGCGGCAAGTCCCTGTAAGCCAAACCCAAAACCCTCATTCCTTTTTTTGCCATGGCTTCTGCATTTTTCAAAAAGAATTCTCTTGTCTTATCATCTAAATTAATTTTTTTACCTATATTAAGGTAATATGAAGATTTTTTTAAAAGAGTTTCAAATGCACCGACAGAGTAGAGCTCTTTTTTTCCTGAAGGAAATTTTACCAAACTTGCACGGAATTTTAAATCAGAACTGAATGGAAAATCGTCAATAACTTCTTCCTGCATTTTTCCTTTTCCAAATCCTGCTTTCTTAGCCAGAACAACCAAAGAAACTTCTGTTGGGTCCCCGACAATTTCATAACTTCCGTTTTTTCTTATAAGGTTTCCTTTGTTACAAAGTGCTGAGACAGATAAAACTTTTTTTAAATCAGGAAACTTTAAAGGAACTATTGCATTTTTTCCCTGGAAAAACCTTCCAACCGGCTCCCAGCCTTCTCCTGATACTTCAAAACTGTCCTGAGCAGTAATTATTTTTTCAATAGTCATGGAATTCTGTGTTATTGTTCCTGTCTTATCTGTTGCAATAACTGTGGCAACACCAAGAGTTTCTACTGCAGGTAAATGCCTTATTACTGCATTTCTTTTTGCCATTCTTCTTGCTCCGATTGCAAGGACAATAACTAATACTGCTGGCAGTCCTTCAGGAATTCCTGAAACAAGAGAGGCTATTGTAAACAAAAATATTTCAAAAAATTCCAGCTTATTAATAAAAAAACCAATAATAAATGTCAGTAAAGCTCCAGTTAAAGCAAAAATAGCCATCTGCACAGCCAGCTGATTTACCTTTTCATTAAAGTGCATCTTGGGATGTATTATTTCCTGGATAGATTTTGCTACCTGTCCTATTGCAGTTTTATTTGCTGTAGCAACAACAACTGCTTTTGCTTCACCAGAAACAACTAATGTGCTCATATAAACCATATTTGTCCTGTCTGGCAACGGAACGCTTCTATCCAGAACTCCTGCTCTTTTTTCTTCAGGGAAAGACTCTCCGGTCAGAGAAGATTCCTGAGTCCTAAAGTCTTTTTCATGCAAAATTTTAGCATCTGCAGGAACTTTGTCTCCTTCTTCAAGAAGGATTACATCTCCTAAGACAACTTCTTGTGAAGGAATTTTAATAACTTCTCCATTTCTGAGAATTTTTGCATAAGAAACAATTAATCTTGTTAAAGCTTCTATTGCTCTTTCCGCTTTTCTTTCCTGGACAAAACTGACGCTGGCATTAATTAAAACAATTGCAAGAATAACATAAGCATCAACCAAATGATGAAAGATAAATGAAATAATTGCAGCTATAAATAAGATATAGATTAAAGGGCTGTTAAATTGTTTTAAGAAAATAAAAATAACAGGTGTTTCCTTCTTTTTAGAAACTTCATTTGTTCCGAACTTTTCCAGCCTTTTGTACGCTTCTTCTTTGGACAGCCCTTTTTCAGAAGTTTCAAGTTCTTTTAATACTGCCTCTTTTGATATTGCATGCCAGTCCTGCATAAAAGACAAAATGAATAAGCATTTATTAATTTAATCAAATAATCTAAAGAGATATTAAAGAAAAAGATAAAATTATAGAAGTGTCAAGAAAAGGGCGTCCGAAGCCAAGCAAAAATCCCGAAGGATCTTAACTTGATTCTCCCGCCTTTTCTTATTTTACTCAAAGAAGAAAGGCTTTTTAAATATTTTGGTTTGACAATCTCAGCAACCAAAACCTTAAAAAACTGTAAAATACAGGTAATTTTGTAAGTTGGGTAGTTAACTTCGGGATTCAGCTCTTAAGTGAGCAGATGTTAAAAAATATGAACATCGAATTCTGGGGAAGGTCCGCCCACCACAAAGAAGTTATCCATGAAAGTGGATTGTCGCGAGGCAAAGCTCTGCTACAGAAACGGCACAGCCTGTTCAGAGTAATGAAACCTGAGTTGAACTGCGAAGAGCAGGATATGATGAAACGAGCATCTTAACCGGTGCAAGTCCGAGTTCCAAAAGGGACCAGAGACGCATAGTTGAATGTTAACATGTTTGATTCCATCCAATTTTGGAGAGACAAACAACAGAAGGTGGCCTATTCCCAACTTACTTAAATCAATCCAAGAATTCTTGATAATATTAACATCCCCTGTCCTACAAAACCAGACAAAACAGGAACTGTAAGATTGTCATCAGGAGAATTTAATATTGTTTCAACTAATGTTGCGGTAAAAGCCATAAAGAAAACAATGAAAAAATAATCCAGGAAAATAATTCCGACAACCATATTGACAACAAATTCTGCAATTACTCCTTCCCATGAAGCATTCTGAATATTATTTATCCTGTGTTTCCCGAATCTTAAATTAACCAAAGATGAAGCCATATCTCCAAATATCATCATTAAAAGAGCAGTAACAGCAATTTCAAAATCAAAAACAGCAAATGAAATTATTGCTCCGATAGTTAAGAAAATTGCGCCTGAAAAACCATTTCTTTCAATATCTCTGTAAAGAGAATGGAACAAAGGAACTTTTGCCTGATATTTAATCTTTACAAATTCTATAAACAGGAGAAAGATAAGGATAAGCGTTAATGTTAAAAGTGCAGCTCTGTGGCTGAAATACCTGCTAATATAAAAATATATGAAAATAAAAGAAATTGAGAAGAAATGAAAGACTTTTCTTCTTATCTCAAACTTCATTTTTTCATCCATTAAAAAATATCCAATAACGGGTATATAAAGTTAAGCAAAAACAATTTAAACTTAGGCAAGCATATATTTTGGGGATGTAGCTCAGCGGGAGAGCGCATGACTGAAGATCATGGTGTCCGGGGTTCGACTCCCCGTATCCCCATAAAAACATTTATAAAACTAAAACAATTTTACTTGTATAATATAAAAGAGGATACAATGGCAAAAAAAGGTAAAACTTCATTGATGCAGACAAGAGATTTTAGTGAGGTAGGATATGTTTTAGGTATAGTTAGTATTGTGTTAGCTTTTTTCCAGCCTTTGGCAGGAATAATTATCGGAGTAATTGGTTTTAGCCACAGCAGAAAACATAAAGAAGGACTGTCAAAAAGAGCAAGGACATTAAACATAATTGCAATAATTGTTGGTATTGTTATACTGGCAGTTTTAACTATACTAACATATGTTCTCAAATCCAGTGGGATAAACCTATATAATTTCCCAAGTGCATAAAATGCCTGTAAAACAAAAGAAAGGTGCTATGGAAATGTCTGTCGGGACTATTGTTACCATAGTCTTGTTAATGGGAGTTTTGGTTCTTGGAGTTTTTTTAATCCAAAGAATTTTTTCAAGTGCAAAAGGTGCTATTGATTTGACAGACGAACAGTTAAGAAATGAAATAAACAAGTTATTTGCAGAGGATGCTGAAATAGCAATTTATCCCGGAACAAGATTTGTTGAAATTAAACAGGACAGTACTGATGGTGTCGGATTTGGTGTAAAAAATTTAGGTACAGCAGAGGATACATATTCTTATTCTGTGCGTGCAACTCCCGGAAACAATTGTCCAGGGAATTTTGCAGCCGCAGACGCTTTGAGGCTAATTACTATCGGAGATTCTGAATCAGGAATCGGAATAGAATCCGGGGGTTCTGTTTACAGAAAAGTTTTATTTGAAATTCCTGTCGGAACTCCTTTATGTACTATAAGATATTCAATAGATGTAACTTCTCAAAAAGGAAGAAGTTTTGGTGATTTCTTTGATGTAAAAATCAAGGCAAAATAAAATAATTAAAATTTAAGTAAGGATTTTTAAATTCCTTTTTCTTGGATTACTTATGTCAGAGCCAAAGTTAAAATTGTACAACACTTTAACAAGAAAAAAAGAAATCTTTGTTCCTTTAAGAAAAGGATATGTGGGAATTTATGGCTGTGGGCCCACTGTTTATTGGTATCAGCATATTGGAAATTTGAGAAGATATATAGGAGAGGATTTAATAAAAAGAGTTTTTCTCTATAACAATTACAAAGTTAAACATATAATAAATGTCACAGATGTTGGCCATTTAACTTCAGATGCAGATACTGGAGAAGACAAAGTCGAAAAAGCTGCAAGAAAAGAAGGGAAAAGCGCTAAGGAAATAACAGATTTTTATTTCAAAGTTTTTACTGAAGATTTGGAAAAACTTAATGTTATTCCTCCTTCAAAATGGCCAAAAGCAACAGAACATATTCAGGATATGATTAGTTTGATTAAGATTTTAGAAAAAAAAGGATTTACATACAAAACTTCTGATGGAATTTACTTCAATACAGGTAAATTAAAAGATTATGGAAAATTGGCAAAGCTAAAACAGGAAAAGCTGAAAGCAGGAAAAAGGATTGATATTGGAGAAAAAAAGAATAAAACTGATTTTGCTTTATGGAAATTTTCCTCGTCTCAGGAAGGAAAAAGACAGCAGGAATGGAATTCTCCCTGGGGAATCGGATTTCCGGGATGGCATATTGAATGTTCTGCAATGTCAAGCAAATACCTTGGAGAAAAATTTGATATTCATACAGGAGGACAGGAACATATTCCTGTTCATCACACAAATGAAATAGCACAAAGTGAAGCTGCTTTTAGAAAAAAGCCATGGGTAAAATATTGGATACATTTTGCATGGTTATTATTTAAAGGAAAGAAAGTCAGCAAAAGTGAAGGGGGCTTGTACAGGCTTTCTCAATTGCAGGACAAAGGATTTGAACCTCTTACATTCAGATACTTGTGTTTAACAACCCATTACAAAAAACCCTTAAATTTCTCTTTTGAAATTTTGAAATCTGCTCAGAATTCTTACAGGAGACTGAAAAATGTAGTATCTGGTTTAAAACCTCGTAGGACGCGGGTGATGCGAAAGAACAAAAAAAATATTGAAATTGCTAAGAAACAATTTCTGGAAATTATTAATGATGATTTTAATTCTCCAAAAGCTATGGCTTTTTTATGGGACATATTAAGGGATGAAAGGTTAAATAATTCTGAAAAATATGAACTTGCATTAGACTTTGACAAAGTTTTTGGTTTGGAACTTGATAAAGAAGAAAAAGTTGAAATTCCCGAGAAAATTAAGGAATTAATTGATAAGAGGGAAAAAGCAAGAAAAATGAAAGACTGGAAAAAAGCTGATGAAATCAGAAAAAAAATTAATAAACTCGGTTATATTTTAGAAGATACAGAAAAAGGAGTTGTTGTAAAAAAGAGATAAATGAAAAAAGAAAAGGCAAGTTGCGGAAAATGAAAAAAGAGAAATTTGAATTTATAAATCTAAAATATAAACCAAAAAATGACTTAGTTTGTTTGTTTAGAGTTTCCCCTGCCAGAGGAAGTAGCATGAAAAAAGCTGCCAATACTGTGGCTTTAGAAAGCAGTGTAGGAACTTGGACAAATGTAGCTCAAAGCAAAATTGATTATGTAAAAAAATTAAGAGCAAAAGTTTTTTCTGTAAAAGGAGGATGGGTTAAGGTTGCTTATCCAAAAGAATTATTTGAGCCTGATAATGTTCCAAACATTCTCTCAAGTGTTGCCGGAAATATTTTTGGGATGAAAGCGGTTAAAGCAATCAGGTTGGAAGATGTTTCATTTCCTTCAGGCATTTTGAAAAGTTTCTCTGGTCCAAAATATGGAATAAAAGGAATTAGGGAGATGATGAAAGTAAAAAAAAGGCCTTTAGTGGGAACAATAATAAAACCAAAACTTGGGCTGAATACAATGCATCATGCACAATCGGCATATGAATCCTGGATTGGGGGATGTGATATTGTTAAAGATGATGAAAATCTTGCATCACAAAAATTCAATATGTTTGAGAAAAGACTTACAAAAACATTGGAAATGGCTGACAAAGCAGAACAAGAAACCGGAGAAAAAAAAGCATATCTTGTTAATATCACTGCTGAGACTAAGGAGATGATGAAAAGAGCGCAGCTGGCAGAAAGGCAGGGAAGTAAATATATTATGATTGATATTATCACTGCTGGGTGGGCTGCACTGCAGACTTTAAGGGAAGCTAATTTTAAAACGGCAATTCATGCACACAGAGCTATGCACGCTGCTTTTGACAGAATGCCTAATCATGGAATAAGCATGATGGTTTTAGCTGATTTTGCAAGACTTATCGGAGTTGACCAGATTCATATTGGAACAGGCATAGGAAAACTTGAAGGAGATATTGAAGATATTGAAAATATATCTGAAGATATTAAAATGAAAGATGTTAAAGCAACACAAAAAAGGTTAAGTCAAAATTGGGGGAAAATTAAATCTGTCCTTCCTGTTTCATCCGGAGGTTTGCATCCGGGGCATGTTCCGTTTCTTGTAAAACATCTGGGAAAAGATTTAGTTATACAGGCAGGAGGAGGAATTCATGGACATCCTTCTGGAACAACTGCGGGAGCAAAGGCAATGAGGCAGGCTGTAGATGCAGTAATGAAAAAACAATCTTTGAAAAGTTATGCAAAAAGTCATGAGGAATTAAAACAGGCTTTACAAAAATGGAAAGGAAAAAAATGGTGAAAGGAAAAAAATTAACGAAAAAAGAGGAATTAAAAATAAAGGCGAAAGAATCCGCAAGAAAATTTAAATTAGAATTAAAAAAGTCAGCCAGTACTGCTATTGTTGCGGCATTTGGTTTTATAATTGCATTAGCTTGGAGAGATGTAATAGTGGAGTATGTAAAAAAAATTGAAGAATTAAGTCCGATAAAAGGCAATTTAATAAGTGCGATTATAATAACAATTGTTTCAGTTACCGGGATTCTGATTGTAACAAAGATATTTTCTAAGAGCAAATAAAATGAAACTAAAATACAGACATGCTGTTTTTGTTGTAGTTTATGCAAAAAATAAAGGAAAAATTGAATATCTTACCCTGAAAAGGAAGCTGCATTGGACAGGGTGGGAATTTCCAAAAGGGGGAAGTAATAAATTTGAAACAAAGAAAAGAGCTGTCAGAAGAGAAGTGAAAGAAGAAACTGGTTTTAAGCCAGTAAAAATTCAGAAATTTGATTTCTCTGGAAAATTTAAATATGATAGGGATTTAAAAGACAGACCCGGAATTATAGGGCAGGATTTTTATTTATATGCTGCAGAAATCAAGAGACCACCAAAAGGAAGAATAGTTCTTGATAAATTAGAGCATTCTGATTATGAATGGCTTGCATATAATGAAGCGATGAAAAAATTAACTTGGGAAAATCAAAGAAAAAGTTTGAAAATTGTTAATAAATGGGTAACAGGAAGAAAATGAATTTTCGTGAACTGAAAATAAAATCAGGGAAAAATTTGCTGCTTGGAAAAAATGCAGAGCAAAATGAAAAACTTGCAAAGCAATTTATTGGAAAAGAAAATGTTATTCTTCATACAGCTGCTCCAGGAAGCCCTTTCTGCATAATTGATGATTTAAAGTCTAAGAAGAAGGACATAAAAGAAGCTGCACTGGTTTGCGCAAAATACAGTCAAGATTGGAGAGATAACAAAAGCGATGTTTTAGTTCACATTTTTAATGGTAAGAATATTTATAAAGAAAAAGGAATGAAAACAGGAACATTTGGTGTTAAAAAATTTAAGGTTATTAAAGTTAAAAAAAATGATATAAAAAAACTTGAACAAAATGCAAAAACAAAGCCAGATTCAGTTAGGAAAACAAGGGATAAGTGAGAATTTTATTTCAACTTTGAAAGACCATTTTAAGAAACATGAAAATGTCAGGATTTCTGTATTAAAAAATGCTGGACATGATAAAAATAAAGTTAAGGATTTTTCCCAGGAAATTTTGGATAGATTAGGAAACAAATACACAGGGAAAATAATTGGCTTTACAATTGTGTTAAAAAAATGGAGAAAGCCAAGGAGATAGGATAGATTTATAAATCTCTTTTTTCCTCATAATCATAATTAGTTATAGTTAACGCGCTACTGAATTGTAGAGCTTCTAATTCCGGAAGGAATGGCTGAAAAATGGAAAAAAATAGTATATATGAATCAAATCCCCAAGAATATAATAATAGGTTAGCTGAAGCTTTAAAGAAAATTCCTGAATTTGAAAAGCCAGGATGGATGGTTTTTGTCAAATCCGGTACAGCAAAAGAAAGACCTATAGAAAATTCTGATTTTTGGTATAAAAGAGCTGCAAGTATTTTAAGACAATTGTATAAGAAAAAAACTGTGGGAGTCAACAGACTCAGAACAAGATATGGGAGCAGGAAAAGAAGGGGAAGCAGACCAGAAGAATTCAGAAAGGCTGCAGGAAAAATAATCAGAACAATTCTTCAACAGGCTGACAAAGCAGGTTTTACAGAAATTATAAAACCAGTGAAAGGAGTTAAAAGCAGAAAACCAGGAAGGCAATTAACAGAAAAAGGAAATAAATTTCTGGAGGAAATAAAATGGGGATAAAGAATCCGGAGAAAAAAACAAAACTGGCTAAAAAAGGAAAACAGACAAAATGGGCTCCTGTCTGGATTATTCTAAAAAAATACGGATTGGGAAAAAAGATTCATCCTTCAGCAATTACAAGATACAGACGTTCATGGAGGAGAACAAAACTTCATATTAAACCAAGAAAAACACGAAAAGCTCACAAAGCTCATTTAGGATAAAATGGAAAATAAATTTCTCAGAGGATTAATTATCGGGATTTTATTAGTGGGAGCTTTATGGGGTTATGTAAAATTGATAGCTGTAAGACAAGACATATATGGTTATGGGATGGCTATATTGCCTCTTATATTAGTTTCCATAATCCTGTTTATAATTGGATTTGTTATTGGAGCATTTACTTTGAAAAATAAAAACAAGAAAATCAAAAAATAGAATGGCTAAAAAAACAAAAACAACAGCACAGGAAGATAAAATTGAAAGAGAATACATAATCCCTTTAAGACGGGAGTGGATTAAGGTTCCAAGATATAAAAGGGCAAATAAAGCAATCAAAGCAATAAAGGAATTTTTAGTTAGACATATGAAAATAAGAGATAGGGATTTAAGCAAAATCAAGATTGATAATTATCTAAATGAGGCAATCTGGTTTAAAGGGATAAGAAAACCTCCTTACAGGATTAAAATCAGAGCTATAAAATCTGGAAGCGGTGAAGTTAAAGCTGAACTTTTCGACTTGTCGGAAAAAATGAAATTCAAAAAAGAAAGATTGGAAAGAAGGGATCGAAAAGCTGTCCAGATTGCTCAAAAAAAGGCTCAGAAAGAAGAAAAGCCTAGGGAATTAGAAGAAAAGAAAGCTGAAGAGGAACAGATGAAGGAAGAGAAGAAAGAAGAAGAGAAAGAAAAGAAAGCTGCTGTTGTTGAGGCTGGAAAAGAAATGGAAAAAGAAGCTGCTAAGAAAATGAAAAGAATGAAAACTCAAAAAGTAAAACAGCCAAAACATCAGATGAGAAAAGCTCTGGCTAAATAAAGAATATCATTTCAAAATTTTCCCTGTTTCCTCATACCATAAATAAAGATCAAGTTCTCCCAAACCCAAGCCTGTTTTCTCTGCAAGATCCTTAAGAACATTTTCTATTTCCAGGTATTGATATTTTGTCATTGTCCTTGGGTTTGGTTTTTTCAAAAGCCCATATCTTATGAGCAAATCAATTATATGAAAATCAATTATTGCAACATTATTGTAACCAATGTTTCTTAGGAAATGGCTTGCTTCTTTAAAACCAAGTCCTTTAATATTTTCAACCAACCATTTTCTGGCAGATTCTTCATTATCAAAGGAATTTAAGATTTCTTTCAGACTGTCTTTGTATTTTCTTGATTCAATTATATAATTTGCTCTGGCAAAAGGAAACCGGTGTCCTAATTTTGACAATTCCTGACCCAGCTTATCTTTTGAAAAAATCAAAAAACCATTTCCAATCTCTTTTTGTATTTCCATACTTCTTGCAGCACTAAAATTTGCAGTAAGCAAACAGTAACAAAGTTCCTTGTAAACCCCACTATTTCCTTTTTTACCAATTCTTTCAAATTCTTTCATACGGCTGTCTATTGTTTTCTTTATCCTGGACCTTTTCAGGTTTTCAATCATCTCAACCAACAAAACCAAGCCATTCATTTTATATCTTTAATCTGCTCCAAGATTTTATCTTTTTCCTTCCTGCTCATATGTGTTTTCCCAAATCTCACCAAAGCAGGATTTACTTCATTCCAGAACTTTTTTGGAAAAAGTCTTTTCAAATCCTGTTCAATTTTTTCTGGTTTTTTATTCTCAGTCCATCCTAATTTTTGTGAGATATATGAAACATGTGTATCTACAGCAATAGCTGGTTTTCCTTGTTCAGAAAGAAAAATATTTGCTGTTTTTCTCCCAACTCCCGGAAGTTCCAGCAACTTGTCCATGCTTTCCGGAACTTTCCCGTTATACTCTTTAACAATCTTTTCTGAGGTATTAATTATATTTCTTGCTTTATTTTTATAAAAATTTATAGGCTTAATTATTTTTTCAATATCTGATATCTTAGCACTTGCTAATTTTTTAGCATCAGGATACTTGCTAAATAACTTCATAGCAACGGGAATTGTTTTCTCATCCCTTGACCTTGCTGATAAAATTGTGGTAATTAAAGTTTGAAATTCAGAATTCCATTTTTCCGCAGCCAATCTCATATTTTTACTTTTTTTACTTAAAATGGACAACTGTTTCAGTGCTTTTTCCTTTTCCATCTTTCTTCCAGGTTGAGATAATATTATAAAATTAACTCTTTTAAATTTATTATGGTAAATCATAGAGAAATAAAATCCAAGAAGACAATAAAAGAACTTCTTGAATTTGGAATCATAAATGTAGACAAGCCCTCAGGACCTACTAGCTTTGATATTTCTGATTTTGTGAGAAAAAAATTAAAAGATTTTGGGATCAGAAAAACAAGCCATTTTGGAACTTTGGATCCAAAAGTTACGGGAGTGTTGCCCGTCGCATTAAACCGGGCATGTAAGCTAACAGGATTTTTTCTTGGAGAAGACAAAGAATATATAGGAATAATGAGAATTCATAAAGATGTTTCTTTAAATAAAATTAAAGAAACAATAAAGGAAAAATTTACAGGGAAAATCACGCAGTTACCTCCTGTAAAATCCAGAGTTAAAAGACAGGAAAGAAGAAGAGAGATTAAAAAATTTGAACTTTTGGAAAAAGAAGAAAGAGACATCCTGTTTCATGCAGAAGTTGAAGGGGGGACTTATATCAGAAAATTAATTTCAGACCTGGGAGATGAGATGAAAATTGGGGCTCATATGCTGGAATTAAGGAGAATAAGAGCAGGAATTTTTGGTGAAAAGAATATTGTGAATTTATATGACTTTGAGAAAGCGATTGAAGGATATAAAAAAGGAGGCATTAACGCTGAAGAAAGATTAAGAAATATAATAATTCCTGCTGAAGAAGCTATTATTAAGATTTATCCTGTTATTAATATAAAAAGTGATTCTGTTAAAAAATTATTTACTGGCAAACAGATTTTACATAACGACGTTAAAGGTAAAGATAAAGCTAAAATTAAAAGTGGGCAAATAGTATGTACATTTGATAAAAATAAATTCATCGGAATGTACAGAATTATAAATCAAGGAGATATCTTTGCTAAACCAGAATTTGTTTTACAGCCTCTCAAATAATTTTAATTAAATTCCTGTTCTTTTTCTTCTCGTTCTTTTTCTTCATCCAATTTCCTTGCAGCTCTTAATTCTATCTGAGATATTCTTTGCTTTGTGAGATTTTTTTCCTTAGCTACATCTTCTAAAGTTTTTCCTTTAAGCCTTTCTAATACAATTGATCTCTCCCTAGGAGATAATATTGAAAGTTTTTCTTCCAGTCTTAATTCCTCAACAACTTTATATTCAAAACTAGAGTCCTCATCACAAATAGCATCAATTATTTCTGCATCTTCGCCCTGAAAAATAGGATGATGTAATGATAAAAGCTTATAGCTTCCTTTTCCATATAACCTCATCTTTCTTACATGTTCAATCGTTCTACCCATAAAATTAGCTAGTTCTTCATCCTTCGGAGAGCGATTAAATTTTTCTTTAAATTCTCCTTCAAAATATTCAAATGCATTATAATAAAAGGGGAAATTAATTGGAATATCTGCTATTCTTATATATTTATGAAGCTGTCTCATAATATATCTGTCTATGGTTGCCATAGCATAATGCGGGAAGGGGACACCCCTGCTAAGGTCATAGTCTCTAATTGCTTCAAAGAGTCCAATAATGCCTTCTGCTTTAACATCCCCATATTCTAATTCCGGGAAAAGTTTAGGATATTTCCTGGCAATTTTTCCAACCAAACCTAGATTATCTTCGCAAATTCTATTTCTTGCTTCTATGGATAATTTTTTTAATCTTTCTAGGGGTTCATCTGAATCTTCACAAATAGTTGAAGGATTTCTAAAATCCAAAACCAAAATACCTTTATTAGCCAAAACTCTGTCTGCTCTTTTTAATGGAGGTAAAAGGCAATTATAAGACCCATTTCCTCTATTTTGACTATAATATTTTTTTAGTGCAGTATCAAGGTCAGATAGGGGGTTATACTGCTCCATTTGTTTAGCATACAAAAACCTTTTTTTAAATATTTATATATTAGGAAACTATTTTAAAGAAAATATTATTCATTTTTGCATGAGACATTTTATATATTTTTCAAGCAAAGCCAGGACTTCTGGGAAGGCTTTATCACAGGCAGAAGGAAATTTGATGAAAGCTGGAAGAATGGATATAGCAATTCATGTTATTATTGCCGGCCTTTTTCTTTCCCACTCTGTAAGAGAAAATGTTAAGATACATTTAGTTTTCTATGGCTCTCCAGACCCTCCAAAGCATATTGAAATGCAGGTAAAGAAAATAAAAGGACTTCCAGAAACAGGAAGTAAAGTTGGACAAATTGATATTTCTAAAAAAGATATTGGCGGGCTGATAAAAAGAATTCTTTACAAATACAAGCCCGGAAAGAAAACAGAACCTTTTCCCGGCTGTTTTGTTGAAAAGAAAAGCCTGCTTAATGTTATTAATGAATTAAAAAAAGAGGGGGAAGAAATTTTTGTTTTGGATAAAAAAGGAGAAGATATCAGAAACATAAATATCCCTGAAGATAGTGCATTTATTTTGGGGGATCACGAAGGATTGCCAAAAAAAGAACTAAAGAGGTTAAAGAATTCTGATTTTGTGAAAAGGGTTTCAATAGGTCCTAGGATGTATTTTGCGAGCCAAGTTGTGGCTATAGTAAATAATGAGCTGGACAGAAGAGTTAAGAGGACTTAACAAATGGAGATAATTCCCATTAAATTTCCAGCTAATTTTCTAACAATATCTCTTCCTTTAATTTCAAGTAAATTAAATATTCAATTTCATAATATTCAACTCCTAAATCATAAAGCATTGAAATCTCTTCTTTAAAATCAGAAAGAACATTCACACCATAATAAGTCTCTTTATTCACCATATTTTAATTTCAACCCCCTAACTTGGGGGTTGAAGGGGGGGTTATAAAATTTAACTTGTTTTATTAAATAATCTCTTTTATAAATTAATTATGAAATAAAAACAGGGGTTGCAAATATAGAAATAAGTTTCACAAACCTTTTAAATAAAAAAATTTTCTCTTCGATATGAAGATTGTTTTTACTCCTGATTGGTTTCTTGGACATGATGTCTTAATTGAGGTTTTCAGTTTTGTGATCTTGTTTTTATTTTTTTTATTTGCTATTAAAGGTTATAATTTAAGTAAAAAGAAAAATTTATTTTATCTTGGACTTGGTTTTCTTTTAATTGCTGTTGCTGAACTCTCAACAATATTAACAAAATTTGTTCTTTACTTTGACACATCTATAGTTCAGGAAATTGGGAGAATTGTTATAACTCAAAAAATTGTGAAAACAGTTGATATCTTTTATTATCTTGGTTTTTTCTTCCATAAATTTTTAACTTTGCTTGGATTATATATAATATATAAGATTCCTTCAAAAAATAAAATAAAACATTTTGTTACTTCTTCTGAGTTTTTCCTAACAGTATATCTTCTGCTTTTAGTATCCTTCATATGTCAGTCTTATTATTATTTCTTCCATCTGACTGCATTATTCCTATTATGCTTGATAATCTATAATTACTGGAGCATATATAAAAAAGGAAAGATGATTAATACAAGAATCCTTCTTACAGCATTTGTTTTATTGGCAGTAAGCCAGATTTTGTTCATTTTCTCCGGATTAAATCTCCTCTACGTAACAGCCCAAGGAATACAATTAGTAAGTTATATAATTCTGTTAATCCTTATTGTAAGAATCCTAAAAAATGGGAAGAAAAAGGAACAAAGTAGAGATAGTATATGATATACTTAGAATCATCCAGAAAAATGGGGGAGAGATTAAAAAAACACATCTAATGTATAAAGCAAATCTCTCGCATAACCAGATGAAATTATATCTTAATGAACTTCTAAAAAAACAGCTTATTGGTAATTCCCCAGATAACAGCAATTTAATCATTATTGCTCCGAAGGGCAGGGATTTCTGTATAAAATATGCCAGAGTAAAAGAGTTTGAGAGAACTTTTGGTTTATAATTAACAAAGAAATATTTAATAATATCTTTTTACTTTTAATAATATGAAAAAATCTGTCAGATTATATATTGATGGTATTGTTCAGGGGGTTTTTTTCAGGCTATTTATCAAAGAAAATGCTGAAAAGCAGAATGTTAAAGGATTTGTCAGGAATCTGGAAGACGGAAAAATTGAGGTTTTTTTGGAAGGAGATTCGGATAATGTTAACAAGATGGTTGAAATCTGTAAAGAAGGGCCAAAACATTCCCAAATAAAAAATGTTGAAGTTAAACCTGAAAAATTTCAGGGGTTTAGGACCTTCAAGATATTGCATATCTAATATTGTAAGTTTCTACTTAACTGTCAAGACTAAAATATAAAAATGCTTTTTGTTTTTTGATGGGATGATATACACAAACTCTGATGGTGGGAGCAGAGGAAATCCAGGACCAGGAGCAATAGGAATAATTGTTAGAGACAGAGATAAGGTTCTCACAAAATACAGTGCCAAAATTGGAAAAGTTACAAATAATATTGCAGAATATCAGGCACTGATAAAAGCCATGGAATTAGCTTCAAAATATACTAAAGGAGAGTTAACTTGCTTCTTGGATTCTGAATTAATTGTTAAACAGCTTTTGGGAGAATATAATGTCAGAAATCCCAAACTACGGGAACTATTTTACAAAGTACAGGAATTACAGGAGAATTTTCAAAAAATCAGATATATACATGTCTCGAGATGGAACAAATACCAAAGAGTTGTTGATGGACTCTTAAATGATGAATTAAATAAAACTTAAAGTCCAAACAACTTATGCACCAAAAATGCAGGCCAAACAAGAGCTTTTAAAACTCCGAGCACTCCCTGCCAGAATCCGGTCGCCTGTTGGATATAATAAACTACTGCTCCAATAAAGCCAAGGAAATAGAGTCCTCCAAAAGGACCGCATTTACAGTTTTTCATCTCTTTTTTGCGCCAAAATTTTTTAAACATATTCTTCTATATTAATTGTATATTTAAATATTTCTAAGAAATAATTTATAAACAATATTTCTCTTTATGAATTATGGAAAAGTTTTTTTGGGCTGATGCTATTGCTGATAAAATAATAAAAGAAAGATTTAATAAAGCCGGTGGACAGAAAAAAAGGTATGTCTGTGCTTCCGGCATAACTCCTTCTGGAACCATACATATAGGAAATTTCAGGGAAGTCATTACAACAGATTTGGTTGTAAGAGCATTAAAAGATAAAAAAGAAAAAGTCAGATTCATTTATTCCTGGGATGACTATGACAGATTCAGGAAAGTTCCTATTAATATTTCTAACCAAGAAAAATATGAACAGTATATTGGTATGCCTGTAAGTGAAATACCAAGCCCTTTTGAGAAAGGGAAAAAATATGCCCAACATTTTGAGGAAGAATTTGAAAAATCTCTTAAAAAAGCAGGGATTAAACCTGAATTCATAAGACAAAGTGAAATGTACAAAAGATGTAAATATACAAGATTAATCAGGAGAGCAGTAGACAAAAAAGAGCAAATCAGGAGAATATTGAACAAGTACAGAAAAGAACCCCTGGAAAAAGACTGGTTTCCCTTAGTTGTTTATTGTGAAAAATGCAAAAAAGATTTTACAAAAATAATTGGTGTGAAAGGGTACAATATTGAATATATGTGTGAATGCGGATTTAGAAATAAAATAGATTACAGAAAAAAAGGTGTAGTAAAATTATCCTGGAGGGCTGACTGGCCAATGAGATGGAAATATGAAGAAGTAGATTTTGAGCCCGGAGGAATTGACCATAGTGTTTATGGAGGGAGTTACATGACTGCTAAAGAAATTGTGAAAAAAGTCTTTAATTATCCTGCTCCGCTTTATCAGTTTTATGATTGGATAAAAATTAAAGGAGGCAAAGAATTCTCAAGTTCTAAGGGAAACGTTATTACGTTAGATGAGGTTGAAGAAGTTTATGAACCCGAAGTTTTAAGATATATTTTTGTAAGCAC
>CAZRCO010000009.1:20526-21967 GCA_964598635.1 Candidatus Woesearchaeota archaeon
AAGGTTAAAAACTGGCTTAGTAAATATGCACCAGAAGATTTCAGGTTTGAAGTTCAGACAAAAATTCAAATTCGGCTCACTAAAAAACAAAAGCAGGCATTAAAACTTCTTAAAGAGTCTTTATCTGTTAAGGATTTTACAGAGGATGAATTATTTAATGAACTTTATAGTATTTGTGAAACAGTTGGGATAGACAATACAGAATTTTTTGATGGAGCTTATAATGTGATTATCAATAAAAGGAGAGGGCCGAGACTTGCAAGTTTGATTTTAGCCATTGGCAAAGATAAAATAATTAAATTATTGGAACAAATAAAATAAGAAAAATGGGGTTAATTATAAAAAATAATATAAGAAAAGCTGTGAAAGAATTAGATAAAGAAAATTCTGTCAGCAGTGTTGCAGATGAAGTTTCTATGGCTTTGGAAAGAAAAGTTGAAGAAATTCTGGAGCAGGGAATAAAAAGAGCTAAGGCTAATGGAAGAAGAACCCTGCAGGCACGGGATTTGTAAATTCTAAAAAGAGGAAAAAGGATATGCCTAAAAATAAACAAAAAGGGAGTAATATTGAAAGAGAGCTTTTTCGGAAATTTGTTGAAAATAATTATCGTGTTGTTCGGGTTGCTGGCAGCGGAGTTATGGACAATGCTGAGTGTGATTTAATTGCTGGTAAATCAGGAAAGGGGAAAAAATTTGCCCTTGAAGTAAAATCAAGCAAAAAACCTGTGAAATATATAGACAAAAAACAGATAGAAAAATTCCTGGTTTTTACTGAGATTTTCGGATTGAAACCAGTGATTGCACTAAGATTTAACAGAGAAGGCTGGCTTTTTCTTCATCCAAAATATTTAAGAGATTCTGGAAAGAGTTTTACAATAAGTTTAGAAGAAGCGCTGAAAAAGGGAAAGAAATTTGCACAATTTTTCCTGTGATTTTCAATATTTATCACAATAAAACTTAAATCTGTATTTTTCTTTGGTTGTTTATGAGGAAAGAGGTGTTAGCGTTAATCCTTATCTTAATGATTTCTGGCATTTATGCTCAATGCAATGAAACCCAGATTAATATTAATACAGCTTCGGAAGAAGAATTAGATGAAATAGAACATGTTGGTCCAAAAGTAGCAAGTTATATTATTGATTATAGAACTAATAACAAAACGTTTGATTCTATAGATGAATTAGTTAATATAAAATATCTAAGTATTAATTATGTGACAGATATAAAAGAACAAGGATTAGCATGTGTAAGTGAAGAGGATTTATTGAATACCAACAATGAAGAAAACACAGAAACTGAACAAACTACAAGTAATGAACAGCAAGATGAACAAACAGAACAAACCACTGAGATAAATGAAGATGATGCAGAAACAGAACAAAGCTCCTCACAAACTTCTGCGACAGAAGCGACAGAAACAAACAAAAATAAAGAACCCTTAA
>CAZRCO010000010.1:0-20236 GCA_964598635.1 Candidatus Woesearchaeota archaeon
AAAATTCCCCTCTTTTGCCATTTTTAATTACTGATTAAAAAAGGTGTCTGCCTTTATTAAATATTTTGTTTGATTGTTGTTTTATTTTATATTAATTAACTAATCTTAATTAGGTTCTTCAGATACAAATATTTAAAAATTACCTTTAATTTAATAAAATAATGGGAAAAAAGGGGTACATTTTTTTAGGAATTTTTATCCTATTGTCATTAGGAATTTTTTATGTTGGCGCTATTTCTGTTGTAGGCCATCCCGCAAGCGAATTTAAAATTAAGATAGATGGCACAGATAGAACATTGCAATATGCAGTAGATAATAACCTTTTTAGGGGCTCACATCTGGGTTCTCATACTTATGCCTCACCTTCTTCAGTCCCAGATCCGGGGCATGATGCAAGAAATATTTGGGTTTCAACAGATAATGGGGAGATGACTTTTGGGAGTGCGTTAACTGGAAGGGTGGAGCTTAAAGAAAGTTCTTTTACAAAATATTTCTCAACCAATATTCCAAAAGTATCTCATTTAGCAACAGACATAATACTATCTTCTGGAGGAAATCTTCAGGAAAGAATAAATGAAGGATCACTTAGTTGTGTTGCAAATTCCGGAGATTCATGTAGCACATACGGGATAATTCAATGTGATGGGACTTGTAGTTGCACTTCACATTCTTCTTATACATGTTATAGCAATGATGTATATTGGTATGATTCTTGTGGAAATAGGGAAGAAAAGAAGCAGGAATGTGGGACAAATGGATGTCAGGGAAGTCAATGTTATGTTCCCCCACCTTCAGGCACTCTTAGCTGTGCTGGTTCAAGTACAAGTTCAATTACTTTGTCATATAGTTTTTCAAACTCAAGATCAAACCAAGTTTCAATATTTAGGGAAAGCACTAAATTGATTAGTTACACTGGAAGTTCAGGAAGTGGCACATACAGGAGCAGTGGGCTTTCTAGTGGTAGGGGATATACTTTTTACTTGAGAGATGGAAACACTGCTAGCTCTACTTCATTATCGCAAGCGTCCTGTAGGACTAATGAAGAGAGGGATCATGGAGATCATGAAACAACTACTACAGATTATTCGAATCTTCCAGATGTAGTAGTAGGTCCGTCAACAGGAGGAACAGGAACAGTAGACCCGGACACAGGGGAAGTAACTTGGGGTGATGGTGGAGGCGGTGGAGATGGTGGAGGTGGAGATGGTGGAGGTGGAAAAGTCATCTGCACTGAATTATATAATACAGGAGTAATAGATGGGGAGACTTATCTAATGGATTTAATCTATGCTAAGACTCATTTCTCTGCAGAAGCTCTTAGAGGTTATCAAGCATGGGCAATTCCTGTTGTAAGGACAATGAGAGAGTATCCAAAGGTAAAAGAAGTAACAACCCAATTGACAAAATCTTTCTTGGAGGAAATTTCTTATCGTTCTGGGAAAAGTGAAACAGGAAATGAAGTAGGAAAATTATTTTTGGATGAAGGACTCCCCCTCTTTGAGAGAATAGGAAAGTATATAGATGAACCAAACTGGAAAGATTTGTTTAAGGAAAAAACTCTAATCTCTTACATAGAATCTCTCTTTGAAAGAGAAACAGAATATGACTCCTTAGTAAGAAATTATTTCACAGAAGAAAAAGTCATGGAAATGTTTAATTATGCGAACAGAAAAGGAGGAGACTCTGAAATTGCTTTTGCTAAAGCAGTAATTGAAATTCTTAAAAAAGATGTTGAAGAAGTAGAATCTTTAATAAAAGAAAATGAATAACTCAAAAAAATTTATTATTTTGGGGGCATCAATCCTAGCTGTTGCTCTCATAATTTTGCTTGTTGTTTTTACCTTGAACAAATCCAAAAATGTCAATGAATCGAGAGAGGATTGGATAAAGGAAGTAGCGTGGTATGGAACAGATAGCTATCAAATCTATGAAGAAAATGGGAAAAACATTATATATCACCCGGATTCTGGATTTAAATTTTTTATTCCGGTTGACTGGAATTGGAATGTCAGTTTGGGAAATTACTGGGCATATACTTCGAGTCCAAATACCGTTTTCCAAGATGACACTTCTCTTTTAACAGGATGCTATATCTTAGTAAGTGCTTTTGTTGGAGAAGAGATTTATTCATATGTCATTGAAGATATTGAAAAATTACGAGAATCTCCAGGATCTGCAATTGAAGTCATAAAAGTAGCAGGAACTGAAGGATTATACACAAAATATATTGAAGGATTTAATTTTTCTATTATAAATATACCATTTAATCAACAGGCTATCTTACGAATAAAGGTATTCTACCCCCAAGAAACAGAACAAAGGGGAGAGTGTAATAATGCCTTCTTAGAGATAATTAATGGAGCTGAAAGAGAAACAAATTAAAGGCAAATTTAATTTATCTGATGCCAAATCTTCTTAGGACTTGTTCTGGTTTTTTGTAGTACTCATTAATTATGTCCTGAACTTCCTTAAATCCAAAAACTCTTCTACGGTATAGTGTATAAAGGAGTTGCACTCTTCTTCTGAATTCCAATTCTATTTCCTCAATGCTTAATCCATATCTTACTGAAATCTTCTCAAGTATTTTGCTGTTTCTTTTGTAGTAAAAATTATCATCTATTGGATTCCATATAAAAGGACTATTAGTCAATGCGGTTCCATCGGGAGTTACGTTTATTATTTCAACAATTTCTTTAAGTTTTCTTGTTTCCTGTTTTTTCACAATAGCATGTGTCATGATGCAAACGCAGTCAAGCACATTTACAAGTGTGGGAGAAAGGTCTATTGGGGGGGTTTCCAGTCTTTTTATAACAGTATCAACAGATTCCGAATGCATTGTACTTATGGAAGAATGTCCAGAAGCCATACCTTGGAATAAGACAAATGCTTCTTTACCTCTAACTTCACCAACAATAACATAATCTGGATTTTGTCTAAAAGAACTTTTTAATAAATCAAATAAGTCTATTTCACCTACTTTTTCCACTCCTGTTGCTCCACGCACTACACTTGGCAGCCAGTTTTCTCTTGGAAGATTTAATTCACGGGTATCTTCAATACTTACAACTCTTGCTTCAGGAGGAATGAAGAAAGCCATTGCATTTAAAAGGGTAGTTTTTCCTGATGCTGTTCCCCCCGTAATTAATACATTCATTTTATATTGGATCAACAGCCAGAGATAAGCAAACATTTCAGGACTTAATGTATTAAATGATAATAGCTGTGTTGGAGTCCATGGAGTCTTTGTGAATTTTCTTATTGTAAATGTAGGCCCACGACTTGTAATATCTTTGGTGTAAGTTGCATTTACTCTGCTTCCATCCGGCAGACTTCCATCCAAGATGGGATTTGCATAAGAAATATATTTTCCACACCTTTGTGCGAGTTTTTCAACAAAGCTTTCGAGTTCATCTAAATCATCAAATTTTATATTTGTTTTCATATTCCTGTAAATTCGATGAACTATATATATTGGAGTGTCAAGACCATTACTTTCAATATCTTCCACGAAATAATCTTTTAATATTGGATCAATTTCATTAAAGCCAATAAAATCTCTTACGAGGTAATAATATATTTTTTTATAACTGTCATATGAAAAACTCATCCCCAGTTCTATTGCTAAAATTTTAAATCTTTTGTCTATATATTCCAGAAGTTTGTCTATATTTTTTTCAACAATGGTATCAAAATTAATCATATCCCTTAAAGCAGAAATAATTTGTTCTTTGTATTGTTTCTCTTTTCTGTCCAATATCGGCTCTTCAACCTCATATACAAGTTCATATATTTCTGGATCCCAATAAATATGTGCAAAAGCAAAGGGAGAAATTAAGGCATATCTTACATCAATTTCTGTTTTATTTTGCCCTCTTTTTAGCGGAGGTATTTTTGGTGAAAAATCAATTTCTACTCTTGGATAATCTCTTATTCTTTCTGCCATTTAACCTATTTCAAAATCCATTACAGTTAGATTTCCTCCTTTATTTGAAATGAATAGATTATAAGGAGTTGAAGCTTTGTTTATTGTTCTGAATATATCCCCTTCCTGGTAAGTTATATTATACTCATTTGAATAATCCAGAGTTAAAGTTATCAAATTAAATTCCCCCCTTTTTTCCGTATATATTACTATATCACCTGATGAAACATTTTCCCCCGGTTCACTATATGTGTGAGTACTTTCTAATTCAAAAAAGATTTTATCATTTTCACCATCTATTCTAAAAAGTCCTTTTCTTATTCCCAACTCAATCAGTCTCTTGTTTCCCGGTCCGCCCTGAGCTAAGGATAAAATTATTGTATTAATATCTTCCAGCGCAGATATAGATTGTTCAGTTATTGCTCTGTCTTGCAACTCAACTATCTTTGGTCTTGCAAATGCCAACACTAGTGAAATCATAACAAGAGCAATTAAAGTATAAATTACTGTCTCAACCCAAACCTGCCCTCTTTTTTTATAATTCATAAATCCTTGAGTAAGATTTAATTTAAATAATTAATGTTTGGTTATCAAAAAGAAAGGGTGTTGCAATTATCAATATTAAATAGGGAGTCAGATACTTCACATTGTATTCCGTCTATAATTGGAGCAATTTTTATGGAATCAGGATTTGTTAAGAATATACTCCCCCAGTTATAAATATAAGTTTGTCCACCATTTTTTTCAGGAAGTTTTACATCAGGATTTCCTGATAAATCTGTCAGGTTTTCAATTTGTTTTTCCTCGGTTGTAAGTGTAAAGCTTTTAGACCTTCCTTCAGCAGATATTGCAATTAATACGCCTTCAACATCAATATCTCCAATATCTATTGAAAACTGAACCAACCCAGAGGAATTATAACATGTATATCTGCTGTTTATTGTAACTTTATTAAAATTTTTGAAACATGATTCAGCCTCTTTTAGCTTTTCCTGGACTATGTTATTCACAACAGTCCAAACAATAATACTTACAACTAATGCTAATGCAATTAAAAGTAAAGCAACGATAAATCCCGAAATCCCTTTTTTCTTCATTTGAATTTAATTTAGATTATGATATTATATCCAAATTGTTCATCGCAAGTAAAAGTCCTTTCTCCTTCTCCAGATCTTCCTAATAAAATAGGAATTAAGATTATTTCATTGGTATCAGAAACTTCGCTGCTTATATCTCCTGAAAATGTTCCGCCCTGATTTAATCCTAAGTCCGGCCAGTTTATAGAAACATCTTTAAGATTCTTTGTTTCATGGCTCCCCTCTCTTAATATTTTTAAGTTTATCTCATAAATTGGAATATTCCCAGTATTGGATATAAATAAAAATCCCTCACTATAACTAGCGGAAAATTGAACATCATCACAAGCAAGTTCTATATTTTCTCCTTCAAATTTTGTTACAGCTTCCTGAGTTAATCCCCTAAGCCACATAAAAACAATTAATCCTATTACTAAAACCATAGCAATTAATAATACAGTTGCAATTACCGGAGATATCCCTCTTTTTCCCATCTTTAATTATTAAAGTAACAGTGTTTTTAAATATTTATAAAGATTATGAACACTCTATCCTTTCCTGTACTCTTGCATCTCCACAACTTGCAAATCTCGATTTCCCTTCACTTTCTTGGAACCTTGCAGGAGTAATTTCAATCAAAAAAATCTGCCCGAAAGTTGTTCCGGTTAAATCAAATGTGTATTGTTTTTCCTTACCTGGACTAAATGGATTTGTTTGTAAGCCGGTGAAAACAACTACCCCCTTATCTGATCCATCCGGAGTATAATTAGACAAATCTATTGTTGCTACTTCCTGTTCAGGACTGTTTGTGGCGTGAATAAAATATCCTCCTAAATTAAATCTTCCATTGTTCCTCAGTGTTATATTTAGTGAATTAGCACAGTCATATTTGTATTCTTTTAAAAAAATAGAAACTCCTTCAGGACATTCCAGGGGTTCTCTTGGAATATATGACCTAAGCCATATATAAACAATAGTGCTTATTACTATTGCAGCTGTTACTAAAAGAACATAACCTATTATTGCACTTACTCCTTTTTTTCTTCCAAGAAAATCTTTTTTATTTTTGGGGTTTTTAAAAATCTTAATTGGTGACAACATATTCTTCACCACCAATTTCTTCATAAATTATAAAATAGAAATTTTCACCGCTTTTTAATCTAAATGTATATTCCACTTTATTTATTGTGATAACAACCAGCCTGCTTCCGGGAAAAAACTCTTTGGAAAAAGATGGCTCTCCTCCCCCCACAACCAATACTTCTCCCCCTGATTCAAGAGAGATATCTGTTGCCAATTCCTGATAGCCCATGATAGTTATCTTTTTTTCATTTCCAAAGATAAAATAAAGATTCCTTCCTTCTCCAAGATAAGCAGCATAATTTTCAATAAAATCTTCTATAAGACTCTGCATTTGCGTTTCATTCAATTCACTATATGTTCCATAATCCAAAACATTTGCACTTTCAATTCCTAATTCTTCTCCAAGATCATAAAGTTTTATAGTTCCTCTTTTTTTGGCGTAATTTGAAATTGCCGCAAACCCAATCATTATTGCAATAATAATAATTGCTGCAATCAAATAAAATTGTCCCTTTTTGCTTTTCATTTTATTTGAATTTCTTTTTTATTCTCTGAAAATTTAAATGATTAAAAATTTTTAATTTTCATTTCCCCTTTTTATTTTAATTTACTGCTTTTAATGAAAATTAGTTTATTAAGTTTTTGATGATTAAATGTAGACTCGGAAGGTTGCTTAAAGTTCGTTAAAGAAGCTACCTTTATTCTTTCTCAGTTTTGCAACCTGCCAAGCACCTTAACAAATGTTTAGAGCTGCTCCGATCAAGGCCTGACTCATTTCGCATATGCAAGATCAAGACAGACAAAACGTCAACGTCCGAACAAAGACTTTTCAACGCGCTTATCACGTCCTTCCTTGCAGTCTGCCATAAAGCCCGTTTGCAAACAGCGGAGGGCTAACCCGCCAACCTAGTCTACAATAAATTAGATAATTGGAACTTTAAAAGGATTTTGATTATGATTTATAATTTAACTTTTCCAAAGCATTAACTTCCCTTCTTTATCTCTTAAAAACAAACTCCCTCCTGAATTTGTTAAATCCAGTTCAAAATAAGCTTTCTCCTCAGGCCGGAGCATTTTTTCCGGAAAAATAAATTTTTCTCTCCCCTCACCTTTTATTTGCCAGTCGCTTATGTCACAGGAGAAAGAGCACGAATTTGTTATTGAATCTTGTGTCAGAAGAATACAGGAAGCACATATGTCTGAAGAAGGTTCGCATAGATTAATCTGGTTCTCAATGCATTCGCCCCATGCATCCTCTAAATCACCAGAATACATATCTCTTCCGGAGTAAAAATAATAATTTGCAAAACCTTCTTCAACTATTCTTAAATTAATATTTTTATTATCGAGAAATATATAACCCAGAATTCTGCCGTACTTATCATATCTTTCTTTTCCAAATTCAAGATAAACCGTTTTGTTTAGAATAGAATCTTCAAGAAAAGATTTTGCTTCGTTATAATAAGGTTCATTTCTCTCGGGAGAATTAATTCCTAAAAGTCTGAGAGAGGTTTTGTTATTAATTTCAACAGTATCTCCATCTATAACTCTATTTACAAGAACAGGCTCTCTTTGAATTAAAAATCCCTGAATGGCTTTATCGAGAAATGAGTAATTTATTAAAAATAATAAAATAACCATCAAAGTCAATAAAATAACTCCCAAAGTTTTTTTCATTGTAAATTTCAAATACTTTTAGATACAAAATATTTTAGAAAAAAAGTGTAGGAGAAAAAGGATCCAAAGATCCAAACAAAAACCGAAGTTTTTGCTCTCCTACTTTTTCATTAAAATTTTAGGGTATATAAATATAACTGAGTATTGAACAGTAGTGATAAAATGTGATAGATATTATTTATATGCGGGGGACAGGATTTGAACCTGCGCAGGCACTAAGCCACAGCCTCTTAAGGGCTGCCCGTTTGACCACTCCGGCACCCCCGCGAGTCTATACGTATTCAAGAAGCCAAGTTTAAAAAGTTGTTCATTAATAATTAATACTAATTCAAGATTCCGGGAGTTCTTAGCATCTCCATATAAGTTTCATTGATTAAATCATTTAGAGATTTAGCATATCTTTTCTGCAATAATATCATGGTGCCCTCCAGTTTTTTATCCATAGAATAATAAGATGCAAGTTCTTCAAGCCGTTTAGAATCTAAAGAGATAAATTCAAATTTCATAGGTTTTTTATTAATTTTGGTTGCAGAGATATTAACTAAATTTTCTATAATAGAATTCTTAACAGAATTTTTTCTTTTCAAAGAATTTATAAATCTCCTGTATATGGGGGCTGAATTGTTTTTAAAAATCACAAAAAGTTTATCAATAAGACTTTTCCTACAAGAAGTTTTATAACCTCCAAAATAATCTTTTTCCACGTTCATAATTAGTTGGGATAAATATCTTGCTTCTGGATTTTTAATATACAATTGCATGAGAGGTCTTTCTTTTAGTAATTCATTTTCTGTTCTCATTGAATCAATTAAAGGTTGATAAAGGATGTTTCTGAATGTTCTAATTTTCTTTGCTTTTATCCTCTTTTTATCAGCATTTTTCTGAGGATCTCTATTAAAAATACCAAACACTCTGTAAATCTCTCTCATTTTCCGCCTTTCTTCATCTCTTTTTCTGTAAACCTCCCAATATCTGATTCTGTCTGGTATCTCTGTCTTCCCTTTTGTTAGGAGACTTTCCCTCACCAAAAAAGCTCTTTCGCAAAATTCGTTAGCGGTTAAAAAATCAGGGTTTAAAATTCCAGTCAATTCTTTCATATGGCTTCTAAGAAGAGTTATAGGAGACATTCCCGGCTCAATGATTCTTTCAAAGTATATTTGTTCAATATTTTTCATTATATCAAGTATCTTTGGCTTTTCTCTGACTAAATTGATGAATTTCCCATTTTCAGCGAACGTTCTAAATTGAAATAAATTATATGGTGTTCTTAATGGAGCATGAGAATTATAAAAAACATGCCTAATTATATCATTTAATGCTCTATATTCATCTCCCTCTCTACTGCTATTTTTATAATTAGCAGAAACATTTGGAGGCTGTATGCTGGCAAAGGCATCTTTTATTCCATAAGTAGAAAGTTCAAGGGGGCTAAGTTTTTCCATTCTTGACTTTAAAATGGATGATTTTTAAAAATATCGGTAGTTTTTTAGTAATGTTTATAATGTCTTTTCTATATTAATATTTATGAAAGAATTTGTAATAAATTTATTGTTAAATGCTCTAAAAAAGAAAGAAATAAAAATAAAAAAAGAAGAAATTGAAAATCATCTTGAGATTCCTCCTTCTCCAGATATGGGAGATTATGCATTCCCCTGTTTTTTTCTTACAGAAAAATTAAATGAAATGCCACATGAAATTGCATTGGAAATAAGAGAAGCAATAGGAAATCCTTCAATAGATTTTGAAGATATACAAACTTCCGGCCCTTATATTAATTTTTTCTTGGACAGAAAGGAAATTGCAAGAAGGCTTATATGGAATGTTCTAAGAAATAAAGAAAATTTTGGAAAGACAAATATCGGACGCGGAAGAAAAATAGCAGTTGAATTTTCTTCTCCAAATATAGGAAAACCTTTTGGAATCGGACATTTGCGTTCAACAATTATTGGAAATTCAATAACAAATATCTGTGAATTTATGGACTTCAAAACAATCAGAATAAATTATTTGGGTGATTGGGGGACTCAGTTTGGAAAGCTTATCTATGGATATAAAAAATTCGGAGACGAAAAAAAACTGCATGAAGACCCACAAAAACATCTTTTAGATATATATGTAAAGGCGAATAAGAAAAAAATATATGAAAAAGAAGGTAAGAAATGGTTTAAGAAATTAGAGGAAGGTGACAAAGAGGCAACTGTTTTATGGAGAGCATTCAGAGAATTAAGCTTAAATGAGTTCAAAAAAATCTATGATATTTTTGGAATAAAATTTGACGAGTATTCCGGAGAGTCAGAGTCTGTTGATAAAAAAGAAATAAAAAAAGTGGTTAAAGAATTAACCCAAAAAGGATTATTAAAGGAAAGTGAAGGTGCATTGATTGTAGACCTGAAAAAATATAATTTAGGGGTGTGTATAATTGAAAAAGAAGACAGCACAACAATTTATGCACTAAGGGATTTAGTGGCAGCAATTCAAAGATATAAGAAATATAAATTTAAAAAAATGATTTATGAAGTTGGACAGGAACAAATCCTGTATTTTAAACAAATTTTTAAAATATTGGAATTAATGGGATATGAATGGGCGAAAGATTGTATTCATGTTAGTCATGGACTTTATCTTGATAAAGATGGAAAAAAATTTGCTACAAGAACAGGAAAAACGGTTTTTATGAGGGATATTATAAAGCAGACGATTTTTCTGGCTAAGAAAGAAATTAAAAAAAGATTTCCAAAAATTCCAAAACAGGAACTTGAGGAAAGGGCTTTGAGAGTTGCAGTTGCAGCAATGTTATATGGGGATTTGAAAAACAACCGCTCAAACAATATGATTTTTGATTTGAAAAGATTTGTATCTTTTGAGGGAAATACCGGACCTTATATTTTATACAGTTATGCTCGTGCGAGTTCTATTTTAAAAAAAACAAAAGGAAATAAGAAATTTGAAATTTATGATTTAAAGCCAAAGGAAATAGAACTTGTTAAAAAATTATCTGAGTTTGAACAGGTTGTTTTAAATGCTTACAAAAGTTTTAATCCTTCACTAATTGCAAATTATTCTTACAATCTAGCAAAAATTTTTAACGAATTTTATCATAGTTGCAGGGTAATAGATTCAAAAGAGGAACAATTTAGACTGGCATTAATAGAATCGTTCAGACAGGTATTAAGAAATTCTTTAAAATTGCTGGGAATTAAAACGATTGAAAAAATGTAATCCAAAAATATATAAAGAAAGTTTTTTATTATTATAAATATAAAAGGAGGTGAAAGATGGCAAAGGAAAAGCATATGGATGAGTCTGCTTTTGCAGAGATTGTAAAGGAATTTAATGCTGTTGGAGAATTAATCAGAGCACGTCAGGACGAGAAACAGGCAGTTATGGATGAGTTTGACAGTGAAAGCAAACGTTTTTATTTTGGTAAAATCTCAGAAAAAACCCTGGCATCTTCGGCAAGGAAAACGAACAATGAATTACAAAAACTTGATGACCAGATAAGAAAAGCTATATCTAATGCAGCAGACCTTTCAAGTCAGGCAAGAAGATTTACTGCAGCTCAGTCTCCGAAAAGCTTTAAGGCAACTCTTACAGGGATAACAAGCGCTGGAAAATCAAGAGCAAAAAGACACAGGCCGGCAAAAAAAAGAAAGAGTACAGGTAAAGCTGGCAAAAAAACTCCAAGGAAGAGAACTTCAAAGAAGAAATAAAATTTTTAATTTTTTAATCAATTTTTTTATCTTGCCTATAAGAAAGAATAATCAAAACTTATTTAAAGAGATTTTCTTTTAATTATAATATTATATATAACTAAAAAAGGGGGTAAAAATGGCAAAAAGGAAGTTAGCGTTCAAAAAACTCTTGAACTTTTTCGCATGGTTGACTGGTGTGTTAGTATCCCTTACAGTAGGTTTTGCAATGATTGACAAGGTGCTTACTGTGGGCTGGATGCCTTTGATTGTTACACAGGTCGCTGGTTGGATAATTGTTATATCAACTCTGCTTGGAGTTTTAATGGCAATATTCAATAAATAAATTTTTATTTTATTTTTTAATATTTTTTATTTAAGAAGAAATTATCTTAAATAGAAATATCTTTTCTTAGAAGAAAGGTGATATGTTTTTCCTTTTTCTAATTCTTCTTTCGCCTGTTATTTGGTATTTAAGGTTTGTTTCAATCAAATATGCATTATAAAGAATATGAATCACCTGATTGTTTTCATCTCTTTCCAGGCAAGTTCAAAAAGTTGTTCCAGAGCTTGGGCAAAGAATTCTGTATTTATCCACACACCAATATCATAATTTGGATGAAATTTTTCATCATCTAATAACATAAGCATTAATTGACTGGAATCAATAATTACAAACCTTGCTTTTATTCTTTCAAGTTTTCTAATTTCAGCAACTCTTTTTAGGTCTCTTGCAACAGTTATATTATTGCTGTCAATTGGAGCAGCAATTCTTATTTTAACTCCTTTTTTTTTGGCTTGTTCCAAGCTTGGCATTAACGCTTCAAGTTTTCTGTTAATCCCTTCAGATGTTGTGATAATTGTTATTGTTTTTTCTGCATCCCTAACCATCATATCAATATGGTTATACAGGTTCTCTCTTCCTCTAAGGCTCCCCGATAAATCAGATGGCTCAACAAATTTTACCCCTTTTGTAAATAAATTATTAAGCTCCTGCAGTACCTCATCTTCTTTTAGATTTTCAAGTCTTTTGGTTTTTTCCTGAGCATCTCTCACTAAATTTTTCTTAACCCTTTCCACAACTTCCTGGGGTTTTAATGCAACAAATTTTATTGGCTTGCCAAGCCTCATAACAATAAAACCCTTTTTTTCCAGACTTTCTAAAATATCATAAGTTCTTGATCTTGGAACATCAGAAATATTGCTTAATTCCCCGGCAGTGCTTGTGCCTCTTGAAAGCAAGGCAGTCCATACTTTTACCTCATAAAGGTTCAAATCAAAAATTTTTCTTAACCTGCTTAAAAATTCTTCTTTTACTATCATTTGTATTCCTTAAGCGGGGTTTTTATTTTTAAAGATTGTTATAGTCAAAAGAGTAAATTTTTGAATTATTTGTTGCTGGTTAATTACCCTATTATCTGATAATTGCTATCTCCCCTTTTTTTTCTTTTATTTTAAACCCAATATTATTTTTAAATGTTTCTTTTAGTGTTCCCTTGATGGTTGTAACAATTTCCAGTTTTTTTGAGTTGGTCCTGTTTTTCAGGAATTCTGTATTTTTTTCCAGGATTTCCTTAAATTTGTCGTCGGTAATAATATATGTTGCTACTTTATCTGACTTATTCAGTCCGAGTTTTTTCCTAAAAGCCTGTATTTGTCTGCTTAATTCTCTGGCATAGCCTTCAGCTTCCAGTTCAGGAGTGATTTTAGTGTCGAGTTTTGCAGAAACCCTATATCCTTTTCCTGCTTTTAATTTAACTTGTTTAACATTTAACTGCCTTTCAATTATTTTTAACAGTTCTTTACTTAACCTCTCCCCACACTGAATTTCTGCCTTTGCCAAAGGCCATCTTAAGTTTATTTTTTCCTTGTCTCTTTCAGCCATACCTTTTTCTATAATCTGAAGAACAAGTTCAAAATTTTCTTCCAAGGTTTTATCAATTTTCTTTTTTTCGGGTTTTGGCCATTTGGAAAGATGGACTGACTCTTCTTTTACAATACCTTTCTCTTTGAGTTCCTGCCAGATTTTTTCTGTAATAAAAGGAATTACCGGAGAACAGAGTTTAAGCAAAACAAGGTAAACTTCTTTTAAAGTATATAATGCAGAATTATCTTCGTCTGCTAATCTGCCTCTAATGAGTTGGATATATCCTCTGCTAAAATCATTAAGCCAAAAGTTCTGCAAAGCTCTTGTTGCATTATGGGGGTGCAAATCTTCAAGTTCTTTTGTAACAATTTTAATTAAGGAATTCAATCTTGAGAATATCCACTTGTCTTCCACTGCATCTGATTTAACTTTTTTAGAATTTTCAATAAGCTTTCTTATATTAAATAAAATGTTTATATTATTTTGAGGTTCTTTAACAACATTAAATCCAAATCTTAGCTCTTGCGAAGGATCTTGTAAACAATATAAAAGTCTTATTGGGTCTGCTCCCATTTTTTCAACAGCATCATCAAACCAAATAGCATTTCCTTTGCTCTTATGCATTTCTTCTCCTTTTTCATCTTTTAATGTTTCATAACCAAAAAGAGATTTAAATGGAGCTCTTCCAGTTAACATAACCCCGGCCCAGAATAAAGCATTAAACCACCCCCTGTATTGCCCTGGAAGGTTTTCTGTAATAAAATCAGCAGGATACCATTTTTTCCATTCCGGCTTGTTTTTAAGATAAGGTCCGATTGTAGAAAAAGGCACAATACCTGCATCCAGCCAAGCATCACCAACATCAGGAACTCTGGAAACTTCCTTATTACATTTTGAACATCTGATTTTAATTTCGTCAATCCACGGGCGGTGAGTCTCTTTAAGATTATCAACTTTTTCCTTATTCACAGCCCTCTTCCTCAATTCCTTAAGACTTCCAAAAACTTCTACCTGTCCACAATCACATTCCCAGATAGGCAAGGGCAGGCCATAATATCTTTTTCTGGAAATTAACCAATCGCCCATGTTATTAAACCAGTCTTCCTGCCTTGTCTTTCCATATTCAGGATACCAGCTTATTTTTTTATTTTCTGATTTTAATTTTTCTCTAAATTTTTCTGTACATTTAATATACCATTCATCAACAAGCCTGAAAACAAGTTCTTCTCCGCATCTCCAACAGTGAGGATACCGATGTCTGTAAGGAACTTTGTCAAAAAAATATTTTCCCCACTCTACCTTTTCAATATAATCAAAAATTAGTTCAGGATGTTTTTTAGCGTTTTTGTTAGAAAACTTGCCCATACCATCAAGATAATCTGCTTCTTCGTTAATTAATTCAATCACAGGAAGTTTTAGTTTTTTACTTAGTTGGAAATCTTCGCTTCCTTGTCCTGGAGCTATGTGAACAAGACCAGTCCCTTCTTCTTCACTAATGGTAAGTATTTTTCCATCAGCTTCTATAACTTCATGTTCATATTTTCCAAGTGCTTTTTTTACTCTTGGCAATTTATCAAAAGGAGATTCATATTTTAAACCAACCAAGTTTCTCCCCTTTATTGTCTTTTCAACTTTTAAGCCAAGTTTTTCTGCAACAGATTTAAGAAGATAATATATATTACCTTTAACACTGCCACTTGCTGTTGCATAATCTTTTTCAGGGTCAACTGCAATTGCAACATTACCTGGCAAAGTCCATGGGGTTGTTGTCCACACTAAAAGATATTCATTTTTTCTTCCTTTTACTGGATACTCAATATAAATGGAATCATGAGTAACTTCTTTGTAACCTTCTGTTATAATATCATGCTTTGAACTTGCTGTTCCGCATCTCCAGCACCAAGGAACAACATCATGCCCTTTGTAAAGCCATCCTTTTTCAAAATATTTCTTTAATAAAAACCAGTTATGTAAATTATTATTATCTGTGTTTGTATAATAGGAATTCTCCCAATTCATCCAATATCCAAGTTTTACACTCTGTTGGGTTTGAACTTTTGAGAATTTTTCAACTCTTGCCCTGCATGCTTCAACAAATTTCTTTATTCCAAATTTTTCTATATCTTCTTTGCTGTTTAATCCACGTTCTTTTTCTTCTTCTCTTTCAATCCACAGTCCCTGGCAATCAAATCCATTTTGATATCTAATTTCATGTCCTTGCATTGCCTTGAATCTGTGAAACAAATCTTTGTAAGTTCTTCCCCAGGCATGATGCACACCCATAGGATTATTTGCAGTTATTGGTCCATCAATAAATTTCCATCTCTTTTTTCCTTTGTTTTTCTTTCTGAGTTTGTCAAATATTTTTTTCTCCTTCCAAAATCTCAATATTTCTTGTTCTGTCTTTTTGAAATCATACATTTTATCGTGCCTGTTGAAATTAAAGGTTTTAACATTTTTAAAATATTGCAAAGCAAACCAGAGACAGTTTGCTTTTTTAGATAATAATAGCTATAATTTCAGAAATAATTCTTTCAATTTGCTTGTTTCCAAGACAGTTTATAGCCATAGTTTATTTAGTACAGAAACGTTTTTAAATCTTATTTATTGAGAAAATTTATGGAAAATATAGATAATAGAGTTAGAGAACTGTCCGGTGAGGATAGAAGAAGATTTGAGAAAGCTTTATCAGCAGTTTTAGAAGATGATATGTGGTTTAGCCTTAGAGGGATAAATTATGATAATAGAATGATGGCTAAAATAGTTTTATACAATGAAATGTTTGAGGGAGATTTCTCACACTTAAGAGGAGATTATCTTAATTGAAATCTCAATTAACCCTTAAAATTTCTCAAAACCTCTTCTTCCATAAAATGCAATTTTCCCGGAATTATAAAACAGAAAGGGCTTTGCACAGCACCGATTTTATCTTTTAAATTCTCAATTTTATCATAATAAATCCTGCTTTTCTTGGTTCCAAGTTTTTCACATACAACTAACTTTTCTATTTTAATTCCCTGCTTTTTAGAAGCTGTTTCAAGCCTGACGATAGCATCTCTGAATTCTAGTCCTATGTCAATTAATATTAGACTATGAGCATTTATTCTTTTATTGTCTTTAACAATCTGTATAAAACTGTCTGATTCAAATTTTGGAATGCTGGTAATTTTCCCAAATTTATACAACTGCAATCCTGTTTCAGCTATTGCATCAAAAATTGAAGAGGAATGAACAATCTCTGTTTTGACTCCCTGTTCCTGCGCATCTTTCATCAAAGCCAGGTGAGTTGTAGCAAATAATGGAGAACCATAGACTAATAAAGCAATATTTTCAGTTTTTGCTTCCTGAATTAACCTGTTGGATTCAACCTCACTTCTCTCCAGAGGAGTTATCTCTAATTCTAAATTTAATTTCAAATCTTCCAGATCATAAGGAAAATCTGCAGTATAATTTTCAAGGTAAATCTTTTTACAGTCTCTGATAGCTTCCAGCCCGCGTTGCGAAATTCCTTTCTCATCCAATCCTAATCCGACGATAAATAACATAAAAAATGAGAGACAAGGGGGTTTATTAAGTTTTTTAATTGATGTCTCTTTTTAGTGAGAAGATAAATATAAAAACTATTTGCACCTTTTTTACAGATAAAGGGGTGGGACACCATGGCAAAAAAGAAAGCAAAGAAAAAGAGAAAATAATCATATAATTAAATCTTTTATTTTTTCATTTTTTAATTTTATTCCATTTCCTCAGTTTTACGAGGCTTCTGCTTGTTACTATAGCAATAAAAAATAAGCTAAACATTAAAACATCATTCCTTATGATTAATCCTAAAGAACCTCCGATTAAACCGATAAAGATAATTAATTTAAACCATCTTTGCCCCCGCTTTAATTCCTCTTTTGTTTTTTTAGCAAGAAAATTTCCAATTGGAAAGCCCAGAATCAGAACAGCAACCCCCAAAAACAATTTAACAATTTCCTGCATAATAATATTTAAGAAATATTGTTTTTATATTTATTTAATTACTAAGGTATAGGTTATAATGAAATCCAAAAAGAAATATTGGTCAGGGGAAGTTACTAAAACAAGTGATGCACTTGACCTTGAAGCAGGCGTATTCACTTGGAAAGATCCAAAGAAGATTGCTCATTCACTTAAGAATTCTGCCGAATTGAGCAAAAGGAGAAAATCTTCTTCTTATCAATCAGCCATGTCCATGCTTAATTTTTATATTAATCGGGCAGGCAAAAACCTGTCCGCTTCCCAAAAAAAGATTCTTGAGGAAGCAAAAGAAGAACTAAAGAAACTATTTAAAAGAAATTAAAATGTATCAAAAATATCTTGTAGTTGCAAGCAAATTAGACAAAGCAGGCATAAATATTACAACCCAATTAAGCCAGTTCAGGGAAAATCCCCTATTATCTTCAATGAAAGAAAAGCCTGGTTTTGATTTCTATCTTGTTGATAAAGAGATAATTTATACTGAGAATCTTGATTTGGAGAAAATTAACAGATATGATTTTATTATTTTTGCTTCCAAGCATCGTTCTGAAAAAAATGAAAAAACATTATCAATTCATGCTCCGGGAAACTGGCGTAATACAACTCCTCAGTTAGGAGGAGAAGCAGGAAAGGTTTGTCTGACTTCTGCGTTGTTTCAAAAACAAATATTTGAAAAATTAAGCAAAAATGCAGAGAAATATCATCTAAGAGATTATAAAATAACTCTTGAATGCACCCATCACGGACCTTTAATCAACAAGCCCTGTTTATTTATTGAAATTGGTTCTACAGAAAATGAATGGACAGACAGGAAAGCTGGTTTTGTTATTGCAACAACAATTAGAGATATTATTTCAGACTTTAAAGAAAATCGTTATAATGAAATAGCTATAGGGATTGGCGGTCCGCATTATTGCCCCAATTTTAACAAAATTCAGCTGAATTCAAATGTAGCTATAAGTCATATCATCCCAGGATATGTTCTTCCGACAAGCGAGGAAATGATTAAAGAAGCAATACAAAAAACAAAAGAAGAAATTGATTTTGTTTTATTAGACTGGAAAGGTCTTGCTAATGCCGAGGAAAGAAAAAGGATAATGAAAATTCTGGATAAATATTATATTTCATATAAAAAGACAAGCGATATTAAGAAATAACTAAATAATTATCTTTTTCTTCCTTAGTTTCTTAAATCCTTCCCAGGCAACAACAGCTCCGAGAATAAACATGCCTAAAGAAATAATTACCAACATCCAGTTTCCTTCTGTAAGATAACCGCCTGTTCTGAATGTTAAAAATAATAAGGCAGACATTGTTGTAACAAGAACAAACAAAGCAGGTATTGCTATAAATTTGACTTTTATTTTCTTGGAAAGGAAAAAAACTGCAACAGCCATCATTGTTATTGAAGCAATTAACTGATTAGAAGTCCCGAATAATCTCCATAAAACTTCATAAGAATTTGTGATAGCAAGAAGCCATGCAGGAATCAAAATTAATAATGTTATTACAAATCTGTTATTTTTTAATTTTGTTTTCAATTTGGAAGCTAAATTCTCCGAGACAATAAATCTGCTTAACCTTGTGGAAGTGTCTACAGAAGTAAGAATAAATTGATTAACCATAAATGCTCCGAGCAAACCAGCCAGACTTATTGTTACCAAAGGAATTCCAATATTCCCGACAATATTCCCAAATCCTTCAGAGAATAAAACTATCCAGCCTTTTTCCAAGGCGAGCTGGAAACTGCCTTCAACTAATTCTGCTCCCCATTTTAATCCTGCTATTGCAACTATTGTAACTAGAATTGCCAAAACACCTTCCAATAACATGCTTCCATATCCCACTGCTTTTCCATGAGATTCTTTGGAGAGCTGTTTGCTTGTTGTCCCGGAGGCTACTATCCCATGAAAACCAGAAATTGCACCACATGCTACTGTAATGAATAAAATGGGCCACAGAGGAAATACATTTCCTGAAATAGTCGCAGGAGCATTAATAACTGGCCGGACAATTAACACACCAATTAACCCTAAAACCAAAATCACCGACATTTGTATTGCACTCAAAAAATCCCTTGGCCTTAATAAAAGCCAGACAGGAATGACTGAAGCAATTCCGGCATATAATAAAATCACTGTAATAATTATATTTCTTAACAGCATCTGATTCATTCCAGAGAAGTCTACAGGAACTTTAATACCAACCCAAACAGAAGCGAAAATTAGTATTATTGCAATACCACTCATAATTTTATAATTCCATTTCCATTTTTGCACACCATAGCCTAAAATAATAGCAAGTGTTGTTATTGTTGCTAAAGGTATAATTAAATCAGGTTTATTTACAATACTGTCTGCAGCTGAAACACTGAAAACAGTGATTATTAATAATAGAGTTATAAGAATCATAATACCAAAAACAATTCCTGCTCTGGAATTAAGGTATTTTTTTGCAATATTTGAAATACCTATTCCTTTATTTCTCACAGAGGCTATTAAAGCAGTAAAATCGTGCATTGCTCCGATAAATACACTTCCAAGAGATACCCATAATACAACAGGTAGCCAACCAAAATAACTTATAGCCAGTATGGGACCGATGATTGGCCCTGCTCCCGCAATAGAAGCAAAATGATGTCCTATGAGAAAGGGCTTATTAGAAGGAGAATAATCAATCTCTCCTTTTTGTTTTATCGTTGAGGCAGGGGTTTTATTCCTGTCAGAAATTTTAAGCCTTTTTTCAATAAATCTTCCGTAAATTTTGTAACCCAAAATAAACCAAAGTCCGACTGCAATTATTATCCAGACAGAATTTACCATGTTTGCCTCTTCTTAACTTTTAATATTAAAAATTCTAGATTTAAATATTTAACAGTTTTAATTAATAAAGTTTATATATTATTTTTTGCATTATCCTC
>CAZRCO010000011.1:0-19972 GCA_964598635.1 Candidatus Woesearchaeota archaeon
CTAACAGTTGTTGATCCGCTAAGTCTAGCAGCCAAATATGTAGAAATGTCGCTTACTGCAACAGCATCATCCACACCTGCTCCGCTTCCTTGAACAACAGCAACTGTTGTTGCCGAACTTCCGGAATAAGGTGCAGGGAAACTTGCAGCTGCAGCAACACCGGCAGTCATACCAATCATTAATGCGCTAGCTCCAATTGCTGCGATTTTTCTAATGTTAAATTTCATGTATTATTTGTTTAACCCCCTTTCAGCTCTATTTTTCATTGTCTACGACAACCTCCCAACTTATGGCTATAGGGTGAAACCATTTGTTGAGTGAATATGATCCCCTATTAGAACCCTTTCGGGTATTATTCAAATTGGTTTTTTCTTTAAAAAGCTTGCTATCCATTTCCTTTTTATTATAATAATTACCCCTTTTTAAAGGTTTTATTTTTAAAGCTTATGGTGTAACTTTGGTATAGGAACGTTATGCTGTTTTTTGGGTTCACGAAAGATTTATTAACATATATATCCTATTTTTAATATATTACAAAAAAACCATATATTATAATACATAATAAAATGGCAAAACAAAAAGGAAGAAAAAGAATAAGGGAAATAACTATTACCCAGGACAAAGGAACCTTATCTTTATTCAAAAAATCCGGGACTTCAAAAAAAGAATATGATTTTGCGAGCATTCAGGCTTTGAGACAGCTTTTAAGCAATGAAAAAGTGCGACTTTTGCATGTTATTAAGACTAAAAAGCCAATTTCCATATATGATTTGGCTAAAAAACTGGAAAGAAGCTTCAAATCTGTAAATGACGACGTTAAATTATTAGAAAGATTTGGTTTTATTGATTTGATTGAAGAAAAAACCAAAAAAAGGATAAGATTAAGACCGGAAATTGTAGTGGATACAATGGTAATAACTTTTAAAATTTAACTGAATTCAGAAATTAATAATAAACTACAAAAATTACCCCGAAAGTATCTCCTCCCCTTACAAATTCCTGTGAAGAGCCTTTTGAATCAGCAGTAATATTGCCTTTTTTAATCATCAAAATTTCTCCTCCTTCTTCAGCACCCAAGGTAATGTTTAGTTCATATCCTTTTATAGGGCTTTCTTCTCCAACATCCCAGCTTTCATCCAATATACCCTTTAATGTAGAATTTAAAACATCACAGGTATTTCTGTCATCTGAACACTTATTTCCCCTATTACATTCAAATATTAATTTCTGAACTGAAAGGTATTCTAAATTGCTTCTGCAGTCTGTTGTATATTGTAAAACAGAGCCAAGGAAAGATTCAGCTTCATAGCTCTCCACGCTTTCTTTTTGGGAGCTTCTTCTTAATGAAAATCCCAGAAAAACAACCAGAATTACGGCAACTATAATAACTATTAAAGCAAATCCAACCATTTCTTCCTGTCCTTTGCCGTTTAATTTCCTTTTTTTCCCTATTTGAATACCTGTTTTCATTTTATTCACCATAACTTATGATAAGTTTTGCCAGTTCACATTTATCATAAAACTCCCCCCCAATAGACTCTTTCCTGCATAAGGAAACAAAATTTGATAAACCTATTCCCAAAGTATCTCCGGAAACTAATTTTATTACATTGCAGTTCGGATAATTTGATAATTCACATTCTTTATCTGCAGTTATGGGATATATTTTCCTTATTTCTATGTTCGAAACTCCCCAAAAATTAACATATTTTCCTATATTTTCCTTTAAACCCATTACTTTATCTGCATCAATGCAATTTATTTTTCCGCTTCCAAAACTTTCACCACAGGAAAATTCAGGAGAATTGGCAAGTTTTGTTACCAATAACATGGCATTTTCCTCCTGAAGAAGCTCTGCTGTTTTTTTCAGCCCCGAAAACCTGATAACTAATACAAAGATACCAACCAAAACAAAAAATAACACAACAGCTATTAACATAAATGCCATTTGCTGAATTTTTAACTGTCCCCTTTTTTTCTGTATTTTATTATAAAGTTTTTTTGTTTTTCGCATATTAATTACCAAAGTCTGCAATATGAATTTTCATTTTTCTGTTCAATATCATTTGCCAAGTTAATTAGGTAAGAGTTTATATCCTCAGAGCCAGTTACACTTCCTGCAGAATTGCCCAAAAGCAGCAATTCCTCTCTTAGATTTGAATAACAACCCCTTTGCGAAATCAAAATTTCTTTATCTTTATACAGCAAAGCAAGTTGTTCCACTCTCTGCATCAACCTTCTTACCTGACATTCATAAACACCAGAATCTGAAAAAATAGCAGCATACATTAATGAATCATCATCAAAATAAACCCTTTTACTATCTTCATTATTCTCACTGCTTTTGGATTTGTCAACATAACCTGCTTCATAGTTGACTCTAATATCACAATCCGCTAATGCTGAACCTGCTGGAGAAAAACAAACCCCCAAACTTTTGTCAGAGCAACTGTCTATTGAACTTTCTAGAATGATGTTTTTTGGCTCTAAATCGAGTATTTCATCTTCAATTTCCGGAGGAGAATCTATGAAGCAGTATTCTTCTGAAACAGGAATAAGATAAATTAAATCAGCAACTTTGAAAGGAAAATTAAAAGGTTTGGAAAAAATATAAAAGTCTTTTCCTTCTGCTGTTCTTTTGGAGAAAATATACTTGTTCCTGAAAGAAACCCCTTCTGAAGGCTCAGGCCATCTTCCAAAGTTTTTTTGTGATATGCTAATAACCTGTCTTCCGAAAAAACTGTCCGCATTACAGGTATTATATATCCTGGTTTCTCTGGCTAATGATAAAGAAGTAACTTTCCCTGTTTCAAATCCTGTTTCAAGTGGATTTAATAAAATTCCAATTTCTTTACTAGTTTCTGTACTTATTTCATATTGCCCAAGACTTATCAGTCTTGTAACTCCATATATAGCTAAAAAAAGTATAAAAGCTCCTACAATAATAGCGAAAAGCCATGCAAAAGATATTTGAAACCCTCTTTTTTTATCTGACATTTTAATGCTGCCTTGTTATGTTTGTTCTGTAATTGTAACTAATGATTCTCCAAAATCTTTCTTAATAATCATTTTTACTTTTCCGTTCTCATTCTCAATGCAAAATGGATCTTCTCCCCCATTTTTGGTTGTTTCCAAAATATCAATATGTTCTATTTTTTTGCCTCTTATAATTGTCTCGGATTGAAAAAATAAATTTTCATGTTCCTCATCTGTGAAGCAGACAGCATCTATTTTTTTAGGCAGCGAATATTCAACTTGTATTGAAGCTTGAGAACCTTTCCAAATCCTGTCAATATCACCCTGCAAATCATTCATAAATCCTTCAATTTTCAAGGTATCCTGAAAGCCAAGAAATTTTGTAATAGCATAAATAGCAAAAGCCAGAAAAACAATTATTAGAATAATTGAAAAAATCATCCCAAAAGATAATTTCATTTGCCCCTTCTTTACCTTTTTTATACTAACACAGCCTCTTTTTATAAATTGCATAACTAAAAATAGAATTTATCACTTATAAATTTTTATCAAATCAAACCTGTGAGGGTTTTATTATAATACTGCACTGGTTAGCAAGAGGCTGATTTCCAAATTTATCCTCACACTTAATGTAAAAGTTCCTGTCTGTTGCCCAGCTTGTAAAGTGATCTAATCCGTCAGAAGTATCCATTTCCAACCCATCATCAAATAAATAATTACAGCTTACAACATCATAAACACATGTTGCTTCTTCAACTGTTGTTATTTTAAGATATGTTTCTTCATGATAAGCTCTTACAATAACAGGAGGTGTTGTGTCTGTTTCAACCTCAAAAGTTATTGTTTCATAATCAGCATTCCCCCCCAAATCAATACACTTTACGTAATAAGTATAACTTCTTCCTCCTGCTTCTCCAGCCAGCCACAAATCATGAGAATGTTGATATGAAGCTGTGTTAAGGAATGTTTTGTAATCTCTTTCTTCTCCTGTATCACTATAATAACAGGTTGCTTCTCCTTCATTATATCCTGCAGAGGTTCTGACAGACAGAGTAACTTTAACAGGATCTGTTGATTCTCTTATTGTTGTGTCATTAGGACTTATAGAATCTATTGCCAATGACTGAGTTCCAATTATTTCAAATTCATAAGATTCAACGTTGACATTCCTGTCGCTTTCTGTTTGTCCTGGCTGGTCTTTGCATCTGAAATAAAACCTGTTTCTTACACCATCATTTAATCCACTCAATTGTGCATTACATGTGAAAAGTCCCTGAGAATTCATATCAAGTAATGAATCTGCTCCTGAACAATCCATTAAATTTTCCATATTATCATAAGGCTGGTCATTATGGCTCCACTTACATTCTGCCGGTTCATTTATGTAAACATTTATGTTTGCAGAAGTTTGCCCGAATGCAATAGGCATGCCATTTGCCAAATCAGTGGATTCAATTACAGGGGGTGTAGTATCCGGTCCTTCTTCAATACAATATTTAAATACAAATGTTGCAGGGTTTGAATTTCCATTAGAATCCTGACATCTCACATACAAACTTTGCTCCCCACTTTGAGACTCCAATCCTTCTGAAGCAAAAGAGTCAGAGCTTGGAAGACTTATGGTTTGTGTGTGATTATATTTGAATGTTGAACTTCCACCCATATGTAAACTCATTTCATCAAAACTACTTTTTCTTACAGGATCAATTTTACATATTGCTGGCTCATCTAAAATTACTCCAAATGTGAAAGGTGTGAAAGCAGGTATACATCCGCCATTGTAAACTACTTTTACTCCTTTGTCTGGAGGAGATATAGTATTATCAGGATCATAATCATAATTTTCGTTTAACAATGCATCATCCCAAGGTCTTATAGTAGGATATTCAGCATCATTCCTATTAACCCAAACACAAACAGCTTCTCCGCTTTCTTCATCATTTAGCAACTGGCATCCTTGTCCTAAACTTCTACACTGATATTCACTGCAGGGAAGAGCTTGTTTATTACATTCTTCGCATCTGTTTCCTCCTGTTGCCGGCTGCCATGGAACACATTCAAATGTCACAAGTTTTTGTTCCCCTTTTCTTGATAAAATTACTATAATTGTTATTATGGCAGTAGCTCCTGCCACACCCAGTAAACCTTTTCCTAATCCTCCCAATCCTGCTAATTTACCTCCTTCTTTTGCTGCCTGTATAAGTCCATAACCAGATTCGGCAAAAAACCATGTTAAAGCAATTCCTGTTTGTAGTGCTTCTATCTGTCCCCTTGAAAATCCCCATTGTAAGAATTGTTCTTTCATGAGTTCAACACCTGCAGACAAAGCCAATGCAATTCCTAAACCCTGAATTATATGTCCAACAGCTGCAGCTGTACCAGAACCCATTTTTGGAAATATGTCCTGAAGTAACCCCCCAACAAATCCAACATTTGGTTCTCCTGCAGGATTTTCAGCAGATACCTCAGTTTTGTTTCCATCTTTTCCCCCCACCGCACTTCCTACACCTGCACCTGCAGCAGCTGCACTTACTGGATCTTGTGCTTGAGAAGGTTCTTCTTGTGCATCATCATCACATTTATCCTGACATTGTTCACAATTCCAGTTACCAATTCCTTGGCCAGTATTTACACACTCACATGAAACTATTTCGTCGGTACATACTATCTGACATTTATATTCTTTTTTTTCTCCTATGTCACATGCCCAAGGATCTTCTGTTCCTATAGTTGTTTCTTCACCAGCTTTGGGAACCGAAGCTGCATTTGCAGCTGTTACAAATCCTTCAAGCATACATACATTCAGATTATTATCAAATCTATTTTGTTCTGAACTATCCCAATTCCCATTTCCATTAACATCCCAAAACCATTTTGTTCTGCAGGGATTATTTGTAGTATATAAGTATTGTACTCCTAGATTATTTTTCTGAACTATCTTTAATTGACCTTTTATGACAAAATCAATATTATTATATGTGAATTCTCCATTAACAGTTAACCCACTCACAAAACCAATACTGCTTCCGACAGCATAAGAAATTGCAATAGTTCCTAATATTAAAATTAATATTTGGCTTAATGCTAAACTTCCTTTTTTATTAAATCTTTTTTTGGTTACCATTTATTACATTATTCTTCTCCTGATTATTCAGGTTCTGTAATTTTGAAAAGATCATCTTCATCATAATATCCGCTTGCTCCGATATAATTCTTGCTTATCCCACAATCTCCTAATGACATGCATAAATTCTTTCTCTCATCAACCCAGTCAGTTACTAAATTTCCTTCATTATCTAAACAAAATATTACTTCTTCTCCTGTTTTTCTTCCACTGCCAAATGGAAGGAAATTCCAAAATCCGGTTTCTTTATATTCAACAACTTTTCCTCCTTCATATTGGACAAAACATGTTGTGCTTGCCATCGAGCATATATCTTTAGAATCTGTTCCTTCTTGCCAAAAGTCAAATCCAGGAGGATAATTTGGAACACAGGAAGCACCAGGTTTGTAAGGAATATAATCTTCTTCTGTTCTCTGAACTAAAACTCCATTGTCATTTACTAATTCCTCGCCATTATCATCTCTTAAAATACTAACCCCCTCTACCCACACACAATCTCTTTTGTCGATATTTTCACAATCATTTTTATTATCCTGAGCATAACAATCTCTCCATAAATTTACTTTGCATGCAGCGTTACTAAATCCTTCAACACTGCTTTGAACACAGACTTCCTGCCTGAAATCTGCACAGGGCTCTACACTAACTTCACCATTATAACAAACCAGCCTGAAATCCCTGCTTCCAGGCAGATTTCCTGGTTTATTTAAATCTACAAATTCATTATCATTTATTCCAGGATTTTCTCCTGTTGCACACCAGGTTTCCCCGTGTTCATATCTTGTTCCCTGGTATTTACAGCTTAAGTCTCTGCAAATATTATCTCCATATTTTGGTCTTCCTGAATCTGTAAGTCTGTTATATTCTTTACAGGTACTTCCTAAATAATAATCACAATCTCCGCAAGTTGCGCTTCCTGCATTGCTTCCACTGCCGCATGTTGAAACTTGGACTCTTGACCAATAATCTACATTGTTGACTTTTGAAGAATCATAAACATTTGCAGGATTTCCGCAACTGTCAATAAAATAAACTTCATCTCTTCCCTCAAGGCAGGTTGTTTGTTTTGTCATTCCGCAATCAGCCCCCAAATCCGGATTAGAGCACAAAAAGTTTTCATGGAAATCTCCCTGTATATCCTGGCATTCCCTTTTTGTTATAAACTTGCAGGTTCTTCCTGTCTGTGTTTCAAGAACACAGGCACCTTTTACACTGGGAGTTGCTGAAGCAATACACGCAATTTCATTCTGAATATTCTGCTGGAAATTTATCTCCAGTCCATATAAGGAAGATAATTTTTGACAACGGGTTTGTGTAACAAAAGCAGCCTGATCCCCAATTAAACAGCATCCCAACTGACATAAAGGAACTTCATCAGAATCCTGATCATACCAGGCACCCCCTGTAATTCCGTCTTGCCCTTCACATTGCCTTTTTGGAGTATTTTCCAAACATACACCTTCAACAGTATTTACACAGGTCCCTGTTTTACAATATGATGTTGCTTCACAGGATGTGGGAACACTTCTGTAATTATTATTACATTCTGATTGAGGAGCATTTTGACACCATGCTTGATTTACAGTTCTTTCACAACAATATGAAACTTCCTGAGCATTAGAATTTTGTATAAGAAATATTCCAATTACTAAAACCAATAAAAACATCCCGTAAATTAATCCTCTTTTCCTTTTCACCATCCTAATTTAACCATATCCCGGAGGCCACACAACACTCCTTGAAGCAAACTGGAATTTATTTCCTGTATTTCTGTCTGTTATAATATAAACTGTTGTTCCGTCAGATTGCTTTTTCTTTTCAACTTTTAAATCTCTATAATAGTTCATATATGCTGTTACTTCTGCATCCCCATACTGTGATTCCCATTGCAATATGCTGTTAGCAATGCTGATTAGTTCATAAAGATTATTGTTCAAAACTACATCAAATTTTTCATATCTTTCTGTTTCTCCCTTTGTTAAAGTTAATTCGCTGTTTAATGTAACAACAATCCTTTTTGGTAATAATTCAACATTTGTTTCTCCTCTTACTAGATTAACATTATAGCCCTGTCTTTGATAGTTTTGTTCCAAAGAATTAAAACAATCATTTACATCTCTTTGAATATAATTTTTTATTTCGTTTTCAATGTGCTGTTTTAATAATGGCTGTTGTACAGTACAAGTTAAATAATACTCATTAGTGTAACAAAGATATTCCACTTTTTCACCATCATACAAAACATAATGTTCTGGTTCTATGGTTCCTCCCTGAGGAGAAACCTTGTTTGCGGCCTCTTCAATTGTATCTTCCAGACATGTTTGAATAAACGCTGTTGGCGTTTTTGGACCAAGTCCAAGGGTTGTTGTAATTTGGGGATAAAAGAGATAAATCAAAACACCCATAGCAACAATCATTATCGCAATAATGATAAAAATAGTAACCTGTCCCCTCTTTTTTACAAAATTCTTATTCATATTTCCAGTAAGGAATTCTTGTTTATAAATATTTTTCTTAGAATAAATATAATTAAATCAAAGAAACTGTTATTGCACATCCTTGATTTATATTTCCCCAGAGATCTTCACATTTTATATGATACTTTTGCCCCTGATTCCAGTTAGCAATATGTTCTTTTGAAAAGGCTGTTGTCATACTCAGAACATTTTCATCATCAAAATCAAAAAAGCAATTTGAAGGGCTGTAATAACATTTTGCCTCTTCATCTGTAATCATTTTTAATGAATTTTCTTCTTGAAAAAGTCTAACAGCTTTTGGGGGGGAGCTGTCAATCTCAAGTGCAAATCTTCCTTCAGTATTAACTTCATTTTCAGCGTCATCTTCACATTCAATATAAATATTATACGTCCCCCCCATTTTATCAGTAAGCAATTGTCTGTGAACATTTGAAAAAGTATCATAGAATAACCATCTGCTTCCTCTCTGCAAAACTCCCCAATAACAAGTTGCTTTTCCGTTACTAATTCCTCCGGAAGTTTTAACTTCCATGTTAACAGAAACCGGTGCAGAACCACTGCTAATTGTTCCTCCTGAAGGAATTGTATTGAATGTAATAGAATCAATTTTTAATTCATTTTGTGAAACATATAAAGTATAAACATAATCCTGTTGATTAACATTTCTCTCCCCATATTTCTCTACATCCTCCGCTGTTTCAACCCATGGTTTGTCTTTACATCTAATATAAATTTTATTTTCTCCAGAAGTGAGATTTGTCAATTCTGTTGTACAAGGCCAGCCCTGCAATTCTCTGTCTACAAATCCTATTTTACAATCCATTGAATTTGTCATTTGTTCGTAATCTTTTCCTGCAGTTAAATCATATTTACATTCTGCTGGTTCATTTATCCACATTTTCAAATCAGTTTCATTAGTCCCATATCTTAATGTAGCTCCATTTCTTGGATTTGTAACGGTTAAACCGTGATTAACAACAGTTCTGTCTGGTTCTGAATTAATACAAAATTTCACAATATATTCATCTATATTGAAATTTTCCCAATAATCTTTACATCTCACATACATATTCATTTGTCCTAATTGCTCTACCAGACTTCCGGAGACATTGTAAACTTCTGCACTTTCTAAACTTGGCATCCAGATTTCAAAGGAATGTTTTTCTGTAAACATATTTTGTTCGAAAGGATAATTGTTATCCATGTCTTGATATGTTGAAGGAGGTATTTCAAAACTATACTTACATTGTGCAGGTTCATCTGTTTCTAAGGTAAAGAATACAGAAGTAAATTCCTGAATGCATCCACCGATTGTTGATGTTATTTCAACTTTTTTTGGCTCCTGATTTTGGAACTGATAACCTTGTGTTAAAACTTGTCCAGGACTAATTACAGGAGGATTTGATTCATATTGAAGACTTTCACAAATGGGGTTTTCTTCATTTTCATTTAATATTCTGCATGTTGCTCCGAGAGATTCACATCTGTATTTTGTGCAGGGCCTTAAAGGGTCTTGATTACATTTTTCACAATTATTTTGCGCAGTTGTATAGCTATCAAAAGTCGGGGCTTGCCAAGGTTGACATGTAAATTCAACTATCCTTGTTTCAGTTTTTCCCAATCCAAATATTGCAATAATTGCAACAATAATAACTCCAATAGCAGCTAAAACCCATCCAAGTATATTCCAGAAATTCGCTCCTGATGCAGACCATAGGATCATTGCAACGCCTGCTCCCGCAACCCCCCCTGATACCATCATTACTATTGCTGCTGGTCCTGAAATTCCAAGCCACTTTGCAAGCATTGCTGTTGCAGCTACACCAATAGCAGCAAATCCAATTGAATTTAGGATCCCTACTCCAACTGCTCCGATATTAATCAAAACTCCAAAATTTTTTATAATAAATGCATTTAACATCCATCCAGCTCCTAATGCTCCTGAAACTGTTCCTAACATGTTATATATTTTAGAAGAATCTAAGTCATATACTCCAGGACTCTCCCCAATAAGGGATAAGAACTCATCAATGCTCTGTGGCTCTACATGCTGCCCAAAAACAGGGGTTGCAAATTTTATATAATTTGTCCAGGAAAATATAGAAGGAGCATCTCCTTTTTCTTTACTTTCTTTGTCTTTTTCTTCTCCTTCAGAATCTAATTCTTTTCCTTTCTTCCCCTCAATTTTGACATTGTCTGTTCCTTCACCAACATAATTAATATAACTCCCACAATCACCTATTGAAACACATAAATTATTCATTTTTTCTGCAAATTCAGGAGTTTCACAATCACAGTTTTCTTCACATTCCCAGCCAGTAATCTTTTTTCTATAATAAACAGTACATTTTTGGTTTGCTATTGAACATAAACTATCATCAATATCATTTGTTAAACTAGCTCCTTTTGGATATCTTGGAACGCACATCTTGAATTGGAAATAATCATCAGTATCAACATTTTCAATCATGCAATGTGTATTATCCTGACAATTTTGTATGTTTTCATCATTATCAACCATCTCTCCATCACCTTCTTCCTGTAAAGGATTATAGCTTATACAAACAGTTGCCTGATTTGGAACACAACTTGCCATGGTAAGAATTTTTGCTCCTTCTTCTATTATCTGTTCCTGGCAAATAGAACTTCTATATTCTCCACACCTGTCTATTTCTACTTCTCCTTCATGACATGATGCTATCCAATGTTCACTTCCTACAGTATCACTTGCAAAATCACTCCCCCCAGTACTGACTGCATTTCCAATAGAGCTATCATATAAACACCAGGTTTCACCATTAATCCTATCTTGTGTCCCAACATTAGCAGGAGCATTTTTACAACCTAAGTCCTTACAGATAAAATTACCATCTTGTATATGAACCTGTCCGGCTGCTGTTGCAGAGCACTTGCTTAAAGGAAGGGCACAATTTCCACAGATTTGGGAATTAACATTTCCACTTCCTGTATCACAACTATTTTCTTTGGGCAAAACAATGCCATTATTCCAACTTGCAATTTTATTGGAAGAATATATGTTCTCTCTGTTTCCGCATGAATCATACCAATAAATTTCATTTTTTCCTTCAGCACATCCAACATGGTCCTGCTTAATACAGTTAGTATTTAAATCAGGATGCGAGCATAAATAACCTCCATAAAATCTTCCATTACTCATCAAACATTCTCTTTGTGTTATGAATCTGCAATTTCCCACATTTAAAACACATGCGCCCTGAGTCTGGCTTGCAGCAAATGTTAAACATTCAATTTCATTCCAGATTTGCCTGAAATCTTTTGTGTAACCTAAAGAATCAGAAACAATCTCACAACTTCTCTCTGTAGTGAACTGAGCATTACCTCCTAAAATACAGCATCCTTTTCTACATTCATTTATTGAGCAGGATTCATCTTCATTCCACTCTCCTCCGCTATCTATACAACTTCCTCTTGGAGAATTTGTTGAACATAACCCATTTTCAGAATCAAAACAACATCCTTTTCTGCATTCCTGAACAGCATCACAGCTGGAAGGAAGTGGCTCAACACTGTTAGGACAACTCATACCTAACTCATTATAATTTGAAGGAATAGAATCGCAGGTATTTGGACAACAGTACCAGGAAACATCACTTTGTGCAGAAACAATTCCGATTTGTTTTATTGAAAGAAATCCAATTAATAAGTTTATTCCGGAATTAACTAAATCAGATAACAAATCAGAAACCTTGGAACCTTGTTCTGTATTGATATTTAAATTGTTAATTAAATCATTGGACTGATTAATTAAATAACTGTCTGCAAATGTTATATTAATCAGAAGAAAAATCTGAAATATTACAATTAGTAATAAAACAAACTCTATTTTCTCTTCATTACGCATCATAAATGATTTCACACTTTTTCCCATTTTATCCAAATCCCGGCGGCATTACACATCCTCTTATTGCAAATCTGAATTTTTCTCCAGTATCTTTATGTTCAACAGTATAAATTATTGTTGAGTCACTTGTTCTGAATTTATCTATGTTCCATTGGGGATAAAGAGTCATATACCCCAAATATTCAAAATTACAAAATCTTGCCTCCTGACTTACAATTTCCTGAACAACAACAGCCAAATCATAAAACCTACTCCCAAAAACAACATTAAAACTTTCCTGCTTTGATGTTTCTCCTGTTTTTGTCAAAGTTATTTCCCCATTTATATCAATAATAATTTTCTTTGATTCTAATTCAACTTCAAAACCCCCGTATTGTTTAGCTACATCATAATTTTGTTTTTCCAAATTCAAAGTCAAATCATCAAAACAATTTTTTACGTCATCGGAAATATAATTCTTTATTTCCTCACTTAAATGCTGGATTAAAACTGGCTCCTGATTTACACACGGAACGTAATAATTTTGGGTATAACACAAATAAGAAATATCAATAAAATCCTCATTATTAAATTTAAATGTTTTATTAAGAGGATTGTTAATATACCCCCCCTGCAAAGAAATTTTATTTACAGTTTCTCTTAATTTGTCTTCTGTACAGGCTTCCAGAAAACTTCTTGCATCTGCTTCTTTTCCTAAATCAACTTTTGAAGCTATTCTCCCCCCAAAGATTATGTATAAAATTACTGCACCGATTATAATAAGTCCAACAATAATGAAAATTGTAATTTGCCCCCTCTTTTCTTTCATATAAACATTAGTAAATAGTTGCTTATAAATTTTTTTTAAAGATGGTTTTATAAGATTAAGTTTCTCCCTCGTGTTAGTCCTCTGCTCGGACAGAGACTCGTTATTGATTGTTTTAGATACTCTTGTCTCAGTCCTCGGTTTCTACTCTTGGAGCAAGTATAAAGCTTAATTCCATTTCCCCTGTTTTTATTTCCATTTTTAGGGGGTGGTCATTTGCAAATTCCAAAACTGTTTTTTCACAGAGCTTTGCTCCTTTTATGAATTTTTGTAAATATTCTAAGCTATATTTTGCTTTACAGTTTTCTGCTTGTATTTCTGCTTCGTCTCCGGAAAATTCAGACATGGCTGAATCCAAGCCGCGGGCTTCAATTCTAAACCTTCCGTCTGTTATAGTAAATGAGCATGCATCTGAAACAACAGCGCAGTCTTCAATAGATGCAATCAAGTCAGTTGAATTTATTTTGACTTTTGAACTGAATTCCATATTTTCCATTTTTGAGCTAAAATCTATGTCTTCCCCCTCAACTTCAATAAGCCCTAATGAAAAATTTCTTCTGATTCTGTCCTGTATCTGAATTTTTAATAAATTATCTTTTCTCTCTAAAATTAAGGAACTGTTGGGACTACATCTTCTCAAAATGCGTTTAAAATTATCCAAATTTATTCCCAGAACTTCCTGTTCAGTTTCCAACTGGGAAAAAGTATTTCTTGGAAGCTTAAATCCCACCATAGCTACATTTGCAGGGTCTATAGCAGTAATACTCATTCCAAAATCATTTACTATAAGCCTTACTTCTGTAACTAGTTCAGAAATAAGCTCAATTGCTTTTGATAATATTGCCGGATGGTCTAATTTAAGTAACATAATTTCCTAAGATATACCTGTCTTTTAAGCATTATTATTCTTAAGTATAAGGTAATTATATAAATAATTTACTCTTACCAAAAATATGGAAGAAAACATGGAAGGAAAAAACCAGGAAAGTTCTCAGGAATCTTTAAGCTTAAATGAACAGAGAATAAGAAAAATAACTCATTTGTATTACTCTAAACCCGAGATACAAAAAATAATTTTTGAATTTTCAAGAAACAGGGAAATTGTTCCGAGGTATTTTGAAGGTTTTGGAAAACGCCCCGACAGTCTTCAGTACCAAAACGATATTTTTGAGCTGGTGAAAAAAGGAGCAACTTCTTTTCATTGCAGTGAAGAACTTTGGCAGGATCCATTAAAAATATCCACAGAAATTAGTGAAAAACAGGCAGATGACTTGAGAATTGGATGGGATTTATTTTTAGACATTGACAGCAAATACATTGATTATAGTAAAATTTTAACACAGTTAATAATTGAAATGCTTAATTTTCATGGAATTAAAAATATTGGAATAAAATTTTCAGGAAGTAAAGGATTTCATATAATTATTCCATGGAAAGCTTTTCCAAAAGAAGTTAATAACATCAGGACTTCAGACATGTTTCCGGAATGGCCAAGAATCATAACTAAGTATATAATTGAACAAACTAAAAAACAGTTAATTGAGAAAATCAGCGACTTAGAAAGGTCAAATAAATACATAAAAGATTTTACTGTCTCAGAGAAAGTTATGCCGGATCTTATCTTAGTTTCCCCAAGACATTTATTCCGGGTTCCTTACAGTTTACATGAAAAAGCTGCTTTGGCAAGTGTTGTATTAGATGAAAGTGAAATCCAGAATTTTCAGTTAAGAGATGCAGATCCCCTTAAAGTAAAAATTAAGAATTTTATTCCCAGTGTGAGAGAAGGAGAAGCCAGAGAACTTTTAATTCAGGCATTGGATTGGTACAGAGAAAGCAGTGAGAAAGAAAAAGGAAAAAAGCAGGATTATTCTAAGTTTAAACCAGTAAAACTTGACCATTTATCTGATAAAAAGTTTCCCCCATCTATTCAGAAGATTTTACTTGGGGTCAAGGATGGAAGAAAAAGAGCGCTTTTTATTTTGATAAACTTTTTCCGTTCTATTGGAATTGATAAAGATGAATTGGAGAGAAGAATTTATGACTGGAACAAAAAGAATAAAGTTTCTCTAAAAGAAGGTTATGTTAAAACCCAGTTATCATGGGCTTACAGAAATAAACCTGTTCTTCCTCCAAACTTTGACAAGGATTATTACAAAGGCATAGGAATAATCCCGACAGAAGAAGAAATCAGATTCAAAAATCCTGTAAGTTACATGGTTAAAAAACAGTTTCTTGAACAAAGGGAAAGTAAACAAAAATCCCGGAATTTTAAAAGGAAATAAAAATATCATAACAAATTTTAAAAAGTAGATTTCACTAATTCTTTCATGAAAAGAGGAATATTATTGGTATTTTTGGTTATATTTTTTATGTCTGTTTCTTTTATTGCTGCTCAGAATGAAACCACCGAGGATTTGAAAGTTGACAAAGCATATTCATGTCTTCAAAACAAAATAGATGACAGGACATGTTCAGAACTTTCGGTTGAAGAAGAAATTTTTTCTTTGCTGGCTACAGGAAAATGCAGAGACGAACTTTTAAGTGATTCAAGTAATAATGAATGCTGGCCTAAGGGAAATTGTAATGTTAAAACAACTGCCCAGGCAATTTTAGCTTTAAAAAATATTGGCTCCTCAACCTCATTAGCTGAATCCTGGCTTTTATCCAAAAACAGAACAACCGAAAATATCAACTGGTATTTGCAAATTGAAAGTAGTGAGGCAACAACCTGTACAATATCTTATTCTGGCTCTTCATATCAGGTAGCTATTGGAGATGATAAAAAAATAAGTTCAAATGCAGGAACCTGTTTAACATTAGCACAAAATAATTATTGGCTCAGGGTTTCTCCAATATGTTATAACAGAGAATTTTCAATTTCTTGCGATAAATCTTTCTTAACAAGTTTGTTATACCAGGAGCAGGGTTCAGATACATTTTATGTTTCAGAATCAACAAATTCTGCATCAGCAGGAGGAACAGTAACAGAAAAAATCAATTCTTTTTGTTTTTCTTCAGGGGATTCCTGTAATTATGAAGGAAGTTTATGGGCTGCTTTGGCATTGGATTCTGCTGAACATGATGTTTCTCCTTATATTCCTTATTTAATTACAATGTCTGATAAACCAGAGAATAACAAATATCTTCCTGAGGCCTTTTTATATATATTAACAGGAGAGCTTAGAACAGGATTGCTGGCAAAGCAGAAAAATGTTAACAATGATTATTATTGGGAAGAATCAGGAGATAAATTTTATGATACTGCTCTTGCTTTATATCCTTTCCAATATGAAAATCCTCAGGAAAAAATCAATTCCAAGGAATGGCTTCTGAAAGAAGGAGTGCAGGAAACAGATGGATGCTGGGATGGGGGGAATATAAGAAATACAGCATTTATCTTACATTCAATCTGGCCAAAAGAATCATTGGTTGCCGGCGAAGCTGTTGATTGCGAAGAGGCAGGATACAACTGTATGTCAAGTATAAGCTGTAATAATTTAGAAGGAGAGATTCTTGAGGGATATAGCTGTTCAGGAGCGCTTGTTTGTTGTGACAGAGAGAGGATTTTAGAAACTTGTGCTGAACAGGAAGGAGAAATATGCAGTTCAGGTGAAACTTGCAGAGGAGGAACAACAGTTGATGCTTCTGATTTAGGTATTGGTGAAAGCTGTTGTCTTGTAGGTTCTTGTGAGGAAGTGCAGGAAATTTCAGACTGTGAGTTGTCTGGCGGAGTTTGTAGATTATATCAGTGTGATGAAAATGAAGAAGAATCTTTTGAGGATTGTGAAATTAGCAGCGAGGTTTGTTGTGTCAAAGAAACCAGAGTGCAGAGAAGCTATGTAGGGATTATTGTCTTTGGTGTTTTAATTGTTTTGGTTATTTTAGGAATTGTTTTTAGGGAAAAATTAAGACCCTTATGGTTAAAGCTTAAATCTAAATTTGGAAAAGGTAAAGGAAAACCAGGTCCCGGTGTAGGTCCGGGAATGCCGCCTAGATTCCCTCCTCCGGGAATGGGAAGAATTCCACCAGGAAGACCAATTCCTGGAAGACCCGGATTCCCAGGTCCAAGAAGAATGCCTGTAAGAAGACCGCCTGCAAGACCGGCTGGCGGAGAACTTAGTGATGTTCTTAAAAAATTAAAAGAAATGGGCAAATAAGACTAGTGTCTTTCAAAAGTGTAAGTTAATGTTGATGGTCTTTCTCTTAACCTGTATTCTTCAGTTCTTTCATCAGTTTTTCTTTCTTTTGGGACTAAATGTAATTCTAATGGATTAACAATCTCCTTACAATCTACTAAATCCCTTAAAACAATTCTTTTATTTTCTTCGTTTTCCATTTATTTTACGAAAATATGTGTTAATAAACTTTATTAATCTCTTTTTCTTTCAGTTGATTATGGGGAAAATGAAGAAAAATATATGCTTGGCTTTGTTCTCAATATTCTTTTTAATCCTTATTATGCAGGTTATTTCAGCAGTTGAATTTGAGATGAAATCTGATTTAAACAGAGGGGAAACACTTATGGCAAAAATTTCCGGAAATTTTATAGAATCTCCTTCAGAAGAAAATATTTTTCTTTATAGGGGACATGTCAGGGTTTCTTTAAATCCTTATGTCGCAAGAATAAATGATGATTTTTATATCTATGCATCACTAATAGGAAAAAATCCAGATAATTATTCTCTCTCTGTGGAAAATGTGAGATATAGAGTAGGAGGGGAAATAAGTGAAGAAAATCTTGTAAAAAATTTCTCAATATCTTACAACTTATCAGATTTTTCAATAGACCCTGGTTTTATTGTAACAAGTTCTGATTTTTTTATAGAAGTCCAAAACCTGCAGGATTCTGGAATTACAATTCAGATAGAGATATTGAATGATTCAGAAAATACTTTGAGTGTCAATGAGAATACAATAACTCTTAAATCAGGAGAAATAAGAAGAATCTATTTTGGAATAGAAAATATTAAAGAACCGGTATTTAGAATAATAGAATTAAGTACTGAAAACTTAGACTATGAAATCCCCGTTTCTATATCCCCGGAAGTCATGGAAAGAGGAAAAAATTTCAGGTTTGAGCCTTCTGTACTAAATGTCTCTATGCCTACAGATGCAAACACAACAAGAGTGATTTATATTTATAATATAGGAGACGAACCCCTGGAGAATATTTCCATATCAGTTTCTGAGTCAGGTAATCTAAGTTCTTATGTGTCTTTGTCAACAGAAAGCATTGAAGAGCTTAAAGAAAATTCAAATTTCGGGATTTTGATTTATATTAATTCAACCTCTGAAGAAAAGAATATTGAGGGACAAATTGTTGCAAAATCCGAAGAACTTTATGCCTATTCTGCTTTGTTCCTAAATTTTATAAAAGATTTTGTTCCTTCAGAAGAATCTCTGCCAGAACTTACAATTTCCAAAACCTGTAATGAACTTGGAGGAAAAATCTGTGGTGAAGGAGAGAAATGTGATTCAGATACAGAATATGCAAAAGACGGTGTTTGTTGCATGGGCAGTTGTAAAGCAACAGAAAAATCCCAAACAGGAAGAATTGCTGGATGGCTGATAATTGCAATAGTTGCAGTCTTGGTAATCTGGTTTTTCTTAAAAAAATATAAAGGAGCAAAAAGACCTTTTAGTCTATTAAAAATCGCTCAGGGAAGAAAGAAATAATTCTCCTTAATCAGGCTGTAATGTCAAGGTGTCTTCCATATTGATCATATTCTATAATCTCCCCCTTTGAATTATAAATGGGTTGGACTTTTTTTCTTTCATCTTCTAAGGCTTTTTGAACTCTGATCTCTTCTGCTTCTGGGGCCGGTTTTCCAGCATCCAAACTATGCCTAAGGATAGTATGTCCGTGTCCTGTCATTTGCACAACCATTGAACCGATTTCAGAAATCTTTTCGGGCATCATTTTTTTCTTCGGCTCTTTTTTTGGTTTTTCTCAGGCTCCTTTTCCTTAACCAGCTTTGCAGGTTTTTTTTCATCCTCTTTTTCTTTTTTATTTTGCTCTTTTTCCTGCATTAATTCCATAATTCTTCTTTGCAGGATTGCTTTTTCAACCTGCATTACTCTTGCAACTTCATCATATCCATGAAGTCTTCTTATTAGTTCATTCAAAATATCATTCCAGCTGTTATTTGTCAGAGCAATTAACTGAGGGGAAAGAATTTCAATATGGGCAGGCATATATTTGAACATAACAATTACAAGGGATAAATAATCTTCAACATCAACTTCAATTTCTCCAAAAGCAGAAAAAAAATCTTTGTTTTCCTTCATAGGAACAGCTTCATTTATTTTTTTTGTTTTAACACTTATTCCTTTTTCTTTGTCAATTTCCTCAATAATATTATTCAATGTTGCGATAAGATGTTCAGGAGGTCTGCCTACAACTTCAAAAACAAGTATTGCATTAATTCCTTTTGTTTCTTCTTTCATTTTACCTTGATATTGAACTTTGTTTCAATTTAATCAAATTCTGTAACAGGCATCTTCCTTTTCTTTAATGTAATCAAAATGCCAAGTAAGACACAAAACGCTATAAATCCGTAAAAAGCATAATTGCCTTTCTCTAATCTTTGTTTGCTGTCCTCGGTTTTTATATCTTTTGGATTTTGGGGGTTTAGGTTTATAGTGTTAAATGTTAAGGGTTCTTTATTTTTGTTTGTTTCTGTCGCTTCTGTCGCAGAAGTTTGTGA
>CAZRCO010000012.1:0-18545 GCA_964598635.1 Candidatus Woesearchaeota archaeon
ATGTTATAATCAGTATAATAAGTGCAGGAGTGATTGTTGTTCTTTATTTTGTATTTAGGTATTTATCTAAGAAACGTTCCACAGGGGTTTGAGAAAAAGGCTTCGAGGAAGTAAGTGCTTATGAAATGATAGGGTGAAAGGGAAAGGATAGGAAACTTTTATAAACTAATTTTTTCATTTTATTCAGTCCGATGAACTAAGGCGAGGATTACACTAAACTATTCCTCGATATGACTAAATAAATCATTAAAAAAATGACAGACATTTATTCAGTAATAGAGAAAGCAAGGAAAACAGGTAAGATTGAAAAAGGCACAAATGAAGTTACAAAAGCAATTGAAAGAGGGACTGCAAAATTTGTTGCTTATGCTACAGATGTAGAACCAAAGGAAATTGTTCAGCATATTCCTCTTTTATGCAAAGAAAAAAAGATTCTGTGCAAAGAGGTTGACAGTAAACAAAAGTTAGGAATAGCAGCTGGTTTGCCTGTATCAGCATCTTCGGTTGCAGTTATTGAACCTGGAGAAAGTGAGAAAGAAATTTCATCATTAAAATGATAATTAAATTTCTACCCCCCAAAATTTGGACTGTGCCTTCGCGCAGAACTAGTGAAAATTTTGTTGGTAAAGATATTTCTGGATTAAAATAAAATGGCAGAGAGAATACTAGAATATCAAATCAAAGAGAAAAGAAATGAATATCCTTTTGGATGGGAAAATATTTGTAAATATGCAGAGAAAGGGTGCCCAACAGCAGCTGAAGACAGAAATTATTTTATGGAACATTGCGTTAATAATGGAGAAGGATGTTACATTAAATCCCTGGAAGCAGCAAAAAGATTAAGATTAAATCCAGATTTGTAAAATGGCAAAAGCTCAAAAACCAAGACAAGGAAAAACAACAGGAAGTAAGGGAAGTGAAAAAATTTTAGGAGAAGCTGTTCCTGCTTTGGTACAGGAAATTATAGGAAGAACAGGTTTTAGGGGAGAAATTACTCAGGTTAAATGTTTAGTTCAGGAAGGAGAAGACAAAGGCAGGGTTATGCGAAGAAATGTTAAAGGACCTATAAGAACAGGGGATATTTTGATGTTAAGAGAGACTGAAATTGAAGCCAGAAGAATTAAATCAAAAGTGACAAAAGGGGTATATACATAAAGTAAGAAAAAATGTTCGAGGAAATTACAACGAGAATAGACTTGGAAAAAGGAATAGCGGTTATTAAAACAAGAAGAGCGAATTTATTTAATTATGTAATTGGATTTAGAAAAGGTTTGAAGGAAAGAGGATGTAATATAACAAGAGAAGAAGGAAATCAAAAAGCTTATTATTTTTATTTCTTATATAACGGAGATAAAACTCAGGGGAATTATCATGCCAAAATGTAGTTATTGCGGAATACAGTATGAATCGCCAAGAGGCTTGACTTTGGTTCTAAAAGATGGAACTGTAAAACATCTATGCTCTTCTAAATGCAGGAAAAATATGATGATGAAGAGGAGAAAAGTGAGATGGATTTCTAAAAAGAAAAAAGAAATAAAATAATTCAAAAAGCTGTTCACAAATTACTAACCTCTCTATTTTATCGTCGATAAATTCTTTTTTTGTGCAGAAAAGTTTATAAAGTATTACGCCTTTTTTTAAGTATAAATTCGGAGAGATTTTCTTCTCCCCATTTGATTAATAATAATGTAAATAGTGAGCGGAGCTTATCCGAAAATATCTAGATGTAACCGAAAATGATAAACAAAAAAAGCCAGTATAATGCATCTGAAATCAGGGTATTAGCAGGTTTGGAAGGGGTTAGGAAAAGGCCTGCAATGTATATAGGTAGCACTGGAAAAGAAGGTTTGCATCATTTAGTTTATGAGGTTGTGGATAATTCTGTTGATGAGGCAATGATAGGCTGTGCAAAGATAATAAGTGTTTCATTAAATAAAGACGGAAGTGCTACGATTGAAGATGATGGCAGAGGAATACCTGTTGACAAGCATCCAGTGCTGAAAATCCCGGCTGTAGAAGTTGCATTGACAAAACTGCATGCAGGAGGAAAATTTGATAAAAAATCCTACATGATTTCAGGAGGTTTGCATGGTGTAGGAGTAAGTGTAGTTAATGCTTTATCAAAAAAATTAGTTGTCGAAGTTAAAAGAAATGGAAATGTTTACAGCCAGGAATACTCCAGAGGGGAGGCAGTAACAAAATTAAAAATTGTCGGAAGATGTCTTAAAGAAGAAACAGGAACAAAAATTACATTCTGGCCAGACCCCGAGATTTTTTCAGTTCTTGATTTTGATTACAAAGTTTTGGAAACAAGATTCAGGGAAATAGCTTTTCTAAATGCAGGATTAAAAATTTATCTGAATGATGAAATTAAAAACAAAAAAGAAGATTTTTTCTATTCAGGCGGATTAATTGAATTTGTAAAATGGTTAAACAGGTCAAAAGAAATTGTGAACAAACCAATATATTTCAAAAGGGAAACAGACCACACAGTTATTGAAGTATGTATTCAGTATAATTCCGGTTATCAGGAAAATATTTTTGGATTTGTTAATACTATCAATACTGTTGAGGGAGGAACACATGTTTCTGGTTTCAAAACTGCTCTGACAAGAGTAATTAATGATTATGCAAAAAAGAATAATATGATAAAATTCGGTAATGGAAACGGATTAACAGGAGATGATGTGAGGGAAGGTTTGACAGCTATTATAAATATTAAAATTCCAGAACCCCAGTTTGAAGGGCAGACAAAAACCAAATTAGGAAATAGTGAAGTTAAGGGATTTGTTGATTCAATTACAACATCTTCTTTATCAGAATTTTTTGAAGAGAATCCAGGTATTGCAAAGAAAGTTGTTTCTAAGATAACAGATGCTGCTAAAGCAAGATTGGCTGCTAAAAAAGCAAGGGATTTGGTAAGAAGAAAAAATACATTTTCCCTTGGAGGACTACCTGGGAAACTGGCAGATTGTTCAAGTAAGAAAACTGAAAATACAGAACTTTATATTGTTGAAGGAGAATCTGCGGGGGGGAGCGCAAAACAGGCAAGAAATAAAGAAAAGCAGGCAATACTGCCTGTAAAAGGGAAAATCCTGAATGTTGAAAAAGCAAGTCCTGTAAAAACACTTTCAAGTGAGGAAATAGTTAACATGATTACTGCTATAGGAACAGGGACAGGGGATCAGTTTGACCTGAAAAAATTAAGGTACAGTAAAATAATAATTATGACAGATGCAGATGTTGATGGAGAGCATATTAAAACTTTGCTTTTGACTTTCTTTTTCAGATTCATGCCCCATTTAATAGAAAACGGGAATGTGTATGTTGCTCTTCCTCCTTTATACAGAATAAGAAAGGGGGGCAAGGACATGTATGTTTATTCTGATGGAGAGCTTAAAAAAGTTACCGAAAGACTTGGAAGCACAGGATTAAATATTACTAGGTTTAAGGGGTTGGGAGAAATGTCTTCATCTCAGTTATGGGATACTACTATGAATCCAAAGACAAGAAAAATAAAAAAAATATTTATTGAAGATGCTATTGAAGCAGATAGGATATTTAGCATGTTAATGGGCAGTGACGTATATGAAAGAAAGCAATATATTTCAGAAAATGCAGGGGAAGCTAATTTAGACATTTAAAATGGATGAATGTATATTTTGTAAAATTATTAAGGGAGAAATAGAATCTGTTAAGATTTGGGAAGATGGGGATTTCTTAGCTATACTAGATGTTTATCCAAATACAGAAGGGATGACTTTAGTTTTAACAAAAAAACATTATGATTCATATGCATTTGATTTAACCGATAAAATTTATAAGAAATTCATGTTAGCTGCTAAAAAGGTTTCTAAGATTTTAGAGAGAGCATTGAACGTTAAAAGAGTAGCAATGGTAATGGAGGGTATGGGAATAAATCATGCCCATATTAAGTTGTATCCTCTTCACGGAATAAATGAAAAGTTTAAAGAAATGTGGGCCAAAAAGGAAATTTATTTTGATAAATATGAGGGATATATCTCAACCCAACTTGGACCAAAAAAATCTACTGAAGAATTAAATAATATTGCAAGTAAAATAAAGGAATCTCAAAAAAATGCCAAAGAAAAATAAATTATTAACACCTGATTGGATATTGGAAGGGTATGGTTCAAAATTAGACTGGGAAAAAGCTAAAGGAATAAGCAAAAATAAGAAGCGAGGCAAAGTTTTCAAAATCAGAAAATGCCCTAAGTGCGGAAGCGATGATGTTTCTGTAGTTCTGGGAGGAGATGAAGGAAAAGGAAGTGAAGGCGGAGGAGAATGGCAGTGCAGGAAATGTAAATGGACTGGGCGAGATATTAAGATTAAAGAAGTCAGCGAAGGAGAGTTTATGAAATATCTTGATGAAAAAGGTGAGGGGGTTGCATAAGATGGAAGAAAAAAAGGACTTTGTAATAACAGTATATGAAGGGAATGGAAAGATATATCCTCATGGGTATAGTAAAAATAATCTTGGAATGATTGTTTTTGTTGATGCGGAAGGAAACTCTATCAGTTCAAGGGGAAATTCAAGGGATATTTCTAAACAAATAGCTTTTGAATTATCTCATTATTTTAAATCCCCTGCAATTTTATCCTCTGTAAGATTTAATTTTTATGATGGAGCAGGAAAGAGCTTTCCAATTTATTCTGATGGTTTTTTTCCTAGACCAGCAATCTGTCTTGGAGCTTATTTTGTAAAAGCTTTGCAATTTAGAAGAAGAGATGCATTAGCCAGAGAGATAAGAAGATGCAGTCCAATTCAAGATTTAAGAGGGAGGAAAATTGAATTATTAATTGAAAATGACAGATAAAAGAACAAATAATAATTTGAAAGAGAATGAAACTGAAAAAGGAATAGTGGATACTGAAATTTCTGAAGAAATGAAAAAGGCATATTTAGATTATGCCATGTCAGTTATTGTTTCCCGTGCAATTCCTGCGATTGAAGATGGATTGAAGCCTGTACAAAGAAGAATTTTATATGCTATGAATCTTCTTGGGCTTCAGCCAAACAAGCAAACCAGGAAATCTGCCAGAATTGTCGGAGATGTTCTTGGAAAGTTCCATCCCCATGGCGATAGTCCTGTTTATGAAGCATTAGTGAGAATGGCTCAGGATTTTTCTTTGCGTTATCCTTTAATTTTTGGACAGGGAAATTTTGGAAGTATCGACGGTGACCCTCCTGCTGCAATGAGGTATAGCGAGGCAAAACTTTCACCAATTTCTATGGAATTATTGGAAGATATTGATAAAGAAACTGTGGATTTTGTACCCAATTTTGACAATTCAATAAAAGAGCCGTTATTATTGCCCGGAAAACTTCCTATTTTGATTCTTAATGGTGCAACAGGAATTGCAGTAGGTATGGCTACTAATATTCCTCCCCATAATCTAAGTGAAGTTTGTGATTCAATTGTAGCTTACATAAAAAAACCAGAGATGAGCATAGAAGAACTTTGTGAAATAATTAAAGGGCCGGATTTTCCTACAGGAGGTTCAGTATCAGGAGATATGGTTGATTTGTATAAAAAAGGGAAAGGAAGGCTTATAATGAGAGGAAAAATAATTACAGAAGAAATAAAGAACAAAGAATTGATTGTTATTACCGAGATTCCTTATCTTCTGAATAAAGCATCATTGGTGACACAAATTGCCAATCTAATACAAAGCAAAAAGATAAGAGATGTATCTGATTTAAGGGACGAGTCTGCAAAAGGAAAAATAAGAATTGTCCTTGAGCTCCGAAAAGGAGCTAATTCTAAATTTGTTATTAATTCTCTTTACAAATACACACGGTTGCAGGACAGTTTTAATGCTAATTTTCTTGCTTTGGTTAATGGAAAACCGAGAGTATTGAGTTTGAAAAAAATAGTAGAGGAATATGTTAATTACAGAAAGATAGTAATAACCAAAAGAACAAAATACGAATTAAGAAAATCAAAAGAAAGGCAGGAAATTGTTGAAGGACTTTTAATTGCTTTGAAAAGCATTGATTCTGTTATTGAACTGATAAAAAAATCAAAAAATGCTACAGAAGCCCTTGGCGGTTTAATGAACAAGTTTAAGTTAACAAGAAGACAGGCTCAGGCAGTTTTGGAAACCAGATTACAGCAATTAACTTCTTTGGAAATAGAAAAACTCAATAAAGAACATGAAGATTTGGCGAAAAAGATTTCTGAGCTTGAAAAAATCCTGTCTAATATTAATGAAGTATTAAAAATAATTATTAAGGAAGTTAATGAATTAAAAAATAAATATGGTGATTCAAGAAAAACTAATGTATTGCAGAGAATCGGAGAAATTTCTGAAAAAGATTTGGTTCAGAAAAAAGAAGTTGTAATCACGATTACTGACAAAGGATATTGCAAAAGAATGGACATTAAAACTTACAAAGAACAGAAAAGAGGAGGAAGGGGGGTTATTGGGAATAATTTAGCAATAGGAGATTTTGCGAAACAGATTATTGTCTGTTCAACACATGATTATTTGATGTTCTTTACAACAAGAGGAAGGATATTGTGGCTTAAAGCTTATGAAATTCCGGAAGCTGAAAGGTATAATAAAGGGAAAGCGATAGTCAATCTTCTTAATCTGAAAAATGAAAATATTACTACTATCCTTTCAGTAAAAGAATTCGGTGATGATTTATTTATGGTAACTAAAAAGGGAATGGTTAAAAAAATTTCCTTAAAGCATTTTTCCAAGCCAAGAGCTTCAGGCATAAAGGCAATTAATCTGCCTCAGACTGGAAATATGAGTTCAGATGTTTTAATTGATGTGCAGGTTATAAAAAAAGGACAGGAAGTTTTGCTTGCAACAAAGAAAGGACAGGCTATTAGATTTAGCGGTGATGATGTAAGACAAATGGGGCGTGCTTCTTATGGTGTTACAGGAATAAAAATGGACCCTAAAGCAGGTGATGAGGTTGTTAGCCTGGAAATTTTAAACACCCGGGAAGTTTTGACAATAACTGCTAATGGATATGGTAAAAGAACTGCAGTTAAAGATTACAGAAAAACAGCAAGGGCAGGAAAGGGAATTATAAATCTGAAAATTTCTGAAAAAACAGGGAATGTCGTTAAAACAGTTTCTGTTAATGAAGGAGATAGTATAATAGTAACAACAGCAAAAGCCCTTGTTATGAGAACCAATCTAAAGAACATTAGGGTTATGGGGCGTGCAACCCAAGGAGTGAGGATTGTCAAGCTTCAGCAGGGAGACAAAGTAACTGATTTGATAAATGTCCGTGAAGTTGAAGAAAAAGTAATCTAAAAGTTCTCTATATTATTTCACCCCAGCCAATAAGTCTCCAGTGTCCGTTAAAATTTCTTGCAATTCCGACATTATCTCCTTTTAACGGAACTATTGGGATTTTCAAAAGCAGTTCAATCTGATTTTTTTCTTCATTAAGTTTTTCCACACTGCCGACAGTAATAGTTGTGTTTACACTTAACATCAAGATTTCTTTTGTTTTTAATGGCTCAATTTTTTGATGTCCTGTTATCCCTATAACTTCTTTAAATAGATGATATTTTATTTTTGCAATATCACTTATTTCAGGAAGCGAGCCCTTCTCTGAAACTACACACCCTGTTAAGGAATCTGATTTTGTTAAATAGGGATCAAGATTTGTTTCAATAGAAATGCTTACTCCTGGCTCCACTTCAATCACAGATTTATTTCCTTTATGCAAGGAAAGGATTTTTGTTGTTAATGTCTGGTAGGTTTGCTGATTTGCTTTCTTAATGTTTATCCCCGGTTTTATTTCAATTTCCTCTCCGATTTTGAGTTTTCCTTTTTTTAATATTCCTCCCAACACCCCCCCCTTTAAATCTTTTAAAGTTGTTCCCGGCTTGTTAACATCAAAGCTTCTTGCAACAATGAAAAGTGGTGGTGTAATTGAATCAGTTTCTCTTTTTGGGATTTTCAAAGTGCAAAGTTCTTCCAGAATTTTGTCTATATTTATTTCCTGTTGTGCAGAAACAGGAATTATTACTGCATCTTCCGCAATAGTTCCTTTAACAAATTCCTTAATTTCCCTGTAATTTTTTAATGCCTGCTCTTTACTGACAAGGTCTATTTTATTCTGGACAATAATAATATTCTCAATTTTCTTTGCCTGCAGTGCCATAAAATGTTCTCTTGTCTGGGGTTTTATTCCTTCATTTGCAGCGATAACAAGGACAGCAGCATCAATTATTGCAGCACCAGAAAGCATTGTAGCCATTAACATTTCATGCCCAGGGGCATCTATAAAACTAATATATCTTATTGGTTTTCCTTTGCCTTTAGTATTGTAACCATCTTTATCATGATAAATAGTTGCATCTGCGTATCCTAATTTTATTGTTATTCCTCTTTTTAATTCCTCTGAATGGGTGTCAGTAAACTTGCCAGTAATTTTACTTAATAATGTGGTTTTTCCATGGTCTATATGTCCCACCATTCCAACATTTAATTCTGGTAGCATCATTTTTCCTGTTTCAGTTTGTTCTTGACCTGTCATATAATTTTTAGAAGTGGTTTGTTTTTAAAGGTTATTAATAAATGTTTAATCGGGAGAAATTTTACTCCCCGGATTTTTCTTCAAACATCTCATTTAAAGCTTCTTCATCTGTTTCTTCTGAGTCTCCCCCGGTCTTTTCCCTTTTTTCTTTCTTTTTTAAGACAGCCATTATGATTGATTTAACCCAGTATATGAATCTTAAATAAATTACTTTTATATCATTTATTAAATCCTGTAAAGAGTATTTTTCTTTTACCAAAATCTTTCTTCTTTTCCTCAGTTCTTCTTCAGATATTTTTTCAGACGCCCTTTTTCTTTGCTGTTCTCTGAAGAAATCAGCCATTAATTCTTCCTTTCTTCTTTTTTCTCTTAATTTTTTCCTTTCCTTTACCTTATTAGACAATTCCCTTATTCTTTTCCCGATATTTTCCAGGAATCTTTTAAATAGATTACCTTTAACTTTTCTAAACAATTCCTCTGTCCTTTTTTCTTCTTTTTTAAGATAATTTTCTGCAGTCTTAACTCCTTTTTGAAACTCTAATTGTCCTTTTTCAAATTTTTCTTCAGGAAATTCTCTAATAATTTTCTTCTTTGGTTTTCTCTTCAATCTCTTAGCCAGATTTTTTAGAATGTTGTTACAGAATTCTTTTATTTTTTTGATAGCATTTTTAACGTTCTTGCTCAACGATTTTTTCCTTTCCAGCTTTGGTTTATGTTTTTTCTTTATTTTCCTCTTTTTCACAGCCTTTCTCTTTTTTGTTCTGTATGATTTCTGCATTAATTTTATCTTGTGCTTTATATCATGAGATTTTTCTTTTCTGTATTTTTTAATAAATCTGACAAAAGACTTTACATTTTTCTTTAATTTCTCAGCCCCGAATTTTAGTTTTGTTTTAACTTTTTCAATAATTCTTGAAATCTTAAGTTTAATTTCTTCTTTTCTTTTTTTAGATCTCTTTTCCCTTCTCCCTTTCTTCTTCCTGAGTTTTTTCCTTAATTCTCTAAGCTCTTGTTTTTTTCTCTTTGCTTTTGCTCTTCTTTTAGCCTTATTTTTTCTCCTTTCCTCTTTTCTTTCAATTCTTTTCTTCCTTAATTCTTCCTTTCTTTTTTTTCGCTCTTTCCTTCTTCTGATTTTATTTTTTCTTCTGGTTTCTTTTCGTCTTTTAATTTCTTCTTTACTTACAAATAAATTTTTTGCAGTCTTTATTATTACTTTAATCCAGTTTCTTATTAATAAAGTAAAAGATATCCCAGATTTTTTCACAAATTTCCTTATTGAATCTATCTGCCCGGGAAGATTTACTTCTTTGATATACTTCTCTTCAGCTTTAGAGATTTCTCCAACTCTTATTTCAGCTTTCTTAACTCCGGCCCTATACTTTCTAGCCAAAAATCTGTTAATTTTTCTTTTCTCTATTATCTCATTCAGAGATTCAAACCATTTGTTCTTCTTTGCCGCAATTATTAATATTATTAATAATATCAGAATCAGAATTCCTCTTAATATTTCCTGTCCATAAGGAAGGATATTTATTTTAGACCATAAAATAATTTTAGAAATTAATTGAACAAATAATGTAAATAAATTAAAGGAATAAGCCAAAAGACCTGCCGTTATAAATAATAGGATTACTAAGAGTGAAGTTTTGTGCTTTTTGGTAAACTTTTCTCCTTCCAAAAATAATTTCTTTATCCTTTTCCTTTCCAGACGTATTATTAGGAATAAAATCAGGGCAAACAAGATTAGGGCAAATACTATTATGTAGGTTTTGATTTTTTGAGTATCAATAGGACCTATTATTGCAATACCTTCTTTTACCTGTATTTCAATTGTTCTGTAAGATTTAGCTTGGTATGCCTGATGAGCCACTTCAACATAAAATTGATAAATCCCAGATTTTATGTTTGTTGGTAAAAATATCTTTGTTGTTTCTGTTTTCTCTTCAAAACTTCCTAAGTAAATTGTATCTGAACCCGAAGTTACCCTTTCTCCTGCCTGGTTTTCAATCCAGAATCTAACTTCTACATCATCATTGACATTTGCCATCCCTTTTATTAAATAGGTAAAATCAAAGAAATCTCCAAGTTTTGCAGGGGATTCAAAATCTATTATTTTTATATCAAATAACCTAACACAAAGGTAATTCCAACATATCTCATCTCCTTCACAATCAGCATTGCTTAAGCATTGTACCGGAGTTTTTGCTACTCCGGCTCCAGGGACAGCTCCAGGCACTTCTTCCACAGGACCTTCCTCTGCACTATAAACAGTGAATTGAGTAACATTAAACCTAAGTATTCCTCCAGAATAACTTTCTTGGGTGCAAATTGTTTCGGGGCAAATAGAACCATCACGCAAAATTCTTGGGTTGGAAAATGTTAAATTGTAGAGATAAAGGGTTGCTGATTTGTTGAAGTTTGGAAGAGCAGTTGTATTTATTTCAATGTGGTTTTCAGAGATATTAGTATAATTGCTTAAGTCAACTTCATTATCTGTTACATTTGCATCATCTGTTAAATTAATTGGTTCATCAAACATAATTTTCCCATTATCTGTGTTTTCTAAGATAACACCCGATAAATTTTGTAATTCCTCGTAAGAAAGAGCATTAAAATCTGTTGAGTTTCCTTTCTTCTCTCCTTCATATTTATTATGAACAACCCTAAATTTGTTCGGGTTAATGGTGAATGTTACATTTTTTACTGTTTCTCCATTGCTGTTATTTGCATATAAATAAAGTGTGTGGCTTCCTTCTGAAGAAACATTGAATATTGTCTTGCCAGTTACAGGTATGTTATCTCCTGATAAATCAATGTTATACCACACATAATCTTCATAATTTGCAGAATATTTTAAAGGCAAATTCTCTTTTGTTATATAGGTTTCATTTTTTGGCTTATGGATTGTTAATGTTGGAGGGATTAAGGATATGTTTCTTGTTTGTGTTGAATTTTGATTGTTTACAGAGTCATTTACAGTTGCATTAAAGAAATATGTTCCTGCTGTTAATCCCGTATAATTAATAAAGAATGGACTTGTTGGGGAGATATTTGTTTGTACTAGAGATGTTGAGTTATATAATCTTATAATAATAGTGTCAAGATTTGTATCATTTGCTGTTACATTTATTCGTATATAATTTCTCCCAAAAGTATTTCCGGAAGTTTCAGTTGGAGAAATGAATTGAATTGTCGGAGTAATGCTATCAACAAAGAATGTTACTGAAGAAGAATTTAGATTTTCTTTTGCATCATTTGCCCAAACAGTCCAAGTTGAATTTCCTTGCTCTGAGTTTAATCCTGTTTTATTTTCATTACATTCTATTGTTGTATTTGTTATTCCATTATTAAGAGAATACCAACATGAAACTAGTCCAAAGTTATCTGAAGCAGTATAGTTCAGTTGTGTTTGAATAGAATTATAGGTTGTGTTTTGTGGGTATGTTATTGATATTTGAGGAGGCGTTATATCAAGTTCAATTACATTTACCCAAAATGTTTCATAAGCAGAAGTATAATTTTGATTTCCTTCATAAATTGTTGTTATATTGTATAGGTATATTGTGGTAAGGTTAGTTAAATTTGAGAGAGGAGAAGCCCCCTGATTTATTAGAGTTCCATTATTGTATAATTTTATGTTTCCTGTTCCTGTTTCAAGTGTTCCATTCAGGTAAATTACTGTTTCCTGTTCAATTGTTATGTTGCTTCTGCTATTATCCAAATAAGTATAAACAACTCCTGTTGCTTTATTTATTGTCAAATTATCTGACACAGAAGCAGAAGTGTAATTTGTGTTTCCTGTTGTATTATAAGTATAATTATATGTCCCAGCCGCTAAAGTTATTGTTTCTGAATTGCCAATCACAATCCCATTTCTGTATAAATTGCATGTTAATTGACTTGGACATCCTGTTCCGTTTGCAGTTGTTTGTGTTCCATATGTTTCAGAGGTTGAAGGAGTTATTGTTAAACCTAAAGATGGTGTTGCCTTGTTTATTGTGTATGTTCCGGATTCTGTGCTATTCATATTTTCAGAGGTATCGTTAGCATACCACCTATAATTATAAGTTCCAACAGTTAAATCTGATATTGTAAAGTTGTAAATATCTCCAACTAAATTTGTAGGTGTGTAATTAACACCATCAAATTCTATCAACACAACATCTAATTGGCGATTATCAGTTATAGTAGCATTAAATTGATAAATTTGGATTGGAGAATAGTTTGCAGGATCAATTGGAAATTCTGTTAAGTCTGAAACACTTGGGTTTGTCAAATCAGGAGCTTCAGTTACATTTACCCACCAGGTTTTATAACTTCCGGTGAAATTTTCACTTTCAGCATAAATTCCTGTAATATTAAATAACCCCATGACATTAAATGCTGTTAAGTTAGCAAGAGGGGAAGGTCCTTGATTAATCAAAGTTCCATTTTTATATAACTTTAAAGTTGCTCCTGAATCCCCAGTGATTGTTGTAACATTAAGCCATATAGATGAATCCTGTGTTATTGTTACATTATCATCAGTTCCATTTAATGTTAAATTAATCCCGCTAGATGCTTTGGAGATATCCACAAATAATGTTGAAGAGACGGACGTATGATTTTGGTCTCCTGATGAAGCTGCAGTGTAATTATAGTAATTTGCAGCTAAAGTAACATAAACATTATTTTTAGAAGTTACATCTGTTTGGTTTCTGTATAATGTTATTGTTCCATAAAGAGTAGATGCAGAAGCATTTGTCTGAATACCATAGGTTCCTGTTTGGTTTTGTGCAGAACCATTAATCAAAAAAGTCAAATCTCCTGTTGCTTTATTAATTGTAAATAATTCTTCATCATAGATATTTGTATAATTTTGTGTATCTGTTCTCTGAACAGTAAAGTTCCAAGTTCCAGCTGCTAAATTTTGGACGGAATTATTTAATATTGTTGTCCCGTTTCTTTTCAAGACAAAGTCAGAAGTACAATCACTAAATACTTTGAATAATGTTCCATAATTTATTGGTGAAGTCTCATTGAATAAAATATTACAAGCTTCTGAGTTTTGATTTACAGCATAAGTTTGTATTGAAGTATTAACATTTCCCGCAGAATCATTAGCATACCAGTAATAATCATATGTATCTGCTGCTAAATCATTTAAAGTTAAGTTATAAACATTACCTGTTTTTGTAGGTGTGTAATTCACGCCATTAAATTCTATTAATACTTTATCCAGGTTTGTATCAGTTATAGTAGCATTAAACTGATGAGTTGCTTCTTGACTATAGCTTGTGGGATCTGTAGGAGATTCAACAAGAGTGGTTATTGACGGTTTTAAGGTATCTAAAGTAATGTTTCTTGTTTCCAGAGAATTATCATTGCCAAAAGTATCATTTGCAGTTGCATTATAAAAATACAAGCCATCACTTAAACTTGTAAAGTTTGCAAAGTTTGGAGATGTGGAAGAGCTTTTTGAATCTATTTGAGTGTGTACTGAATTATATAATCTTATCACAATTTTATCAAGATTGGGGTCTCCTGCAGTTACATTTACTTCAATATAATTCCGGCTTTTATAAACTCCTGAATTTTCAGTTGAGGGTACATAATTTATTGTCGGAGCTCCTGTATCTGTGCTTACAACACGGGTTTCTGTTTGGTTAACATTTCCGGAAGTATCATTTACAGTAGCATTAAAATAATAAAATTCATCTGGAAGATTTGTGAAGTTAACAAATAATGGGCTTGTGGAAGAAGTATTTGTCTGGACTAATGAAGTTGAATTATAAAGTTTTAAAGTAATCTTATCTATGGCTTTTCCGTCTGAAGCAGTGACATTTACTTGGATATAGTTTCTTGTTAGCTGTGAATCATTTTCTTCTGTTGGAGACTGGAAATTTATGTTTGGTGGAGTTACATCATTTATAGTATATGTGAAGTCGTCAGTTGCATTTACTGTTCCATCACTTACAGAAATTCTTATGGGATAATTTCCTGCTTCAGATTCTGTCGGAGTATCTGAGATTAATCCTGTCCCAGAATTTATGTTAAACAAAGTTGTATTATCATACCATATGAAAGAATCTCCTGTATCTAAGTCTGTTGCTTCATAATCATAATTATAAGTAGAGCCATTTGCATTCCAGCTTACTGTTGTTAGAGGATTTGTTATTGATGGCGGGGAATTCTGAATTGTTGCAGTATTGCTTGAATTTGTCCAGGAAGAATTATCATATCCATCATAAACTCTTATTGAACATTTGATGACATCTCCTTTATCTAAACCACTTACAGAAAGATCAAGGGTTTGGGAGGTCTGCTCTGAAATTTTAACATCTGTATCGTACCATTCGAAGTATCTTGTTTGCTCTGTATCTTCTGCATCATTATCAGAAAAAGTTCCTCCATTGCAGGAAATTAAATCATTTGTTTCTGGGGTTGTGTCATTTATTGCTGGAGTGGAAACAGAAGGAATTTGATTTGCAACAGTGAAACTTTGCTGAGAAGATTTGTTCATGTTTCCCGCAGAATCATTAGCATACCAATAATAAGTCACAGAATCATGAGCTGTGTAATTGCCTTGAAGAACTGTGAAGTAATACTCATTTCCGTTATTTGTTGTAACAGTGTAATTTATGGCTGTTCCATTATTAAATTCCAATATTACTTTATCTAAATTTGACTCTGTTACTGTCACATTTATTTGAACATTTTGGTCTTCATTTGGGGGGTCTGGAGTTCTTTGGTAATTTGAAAATTGTGGATAAATTGTATCTTTTGTAAAGAATACAATATCTGAACTCATCTGGTTTATTGAGTCATTAGCATAAACAGTCCAATTATTGCTTCCTTCAGAACTTGAAAGCCCAGTAAAGTTTGAGCAGGTTGCATCTGGTGTTGAATTTGTTGCTCCCCTATTTAAACTATACCAACAGTGGCTTAAAGAATTATCATCTTCAGCAGTGTAATTCAATTGTGTAACATCTATGTTATATGTTGTATTTTGTGGATAAACTACACTAATTGTCGGAGGATAATCAGGAGGAGCAGTTATATTTATCCACCAAACTTCTGTGTCTGAAGAGCAATTTGTATTTCCATCATAATTAAATGTTGCATTATAAAAGCCAATTGATAGATTAGTTATATTATAAAGAGGCAATGTTCCAGTATTGTAAGTAGTTCCATTAACCACAATGCTTCCAGTTCCTATACAAGGAGAATTTATAGTTGCGTTCAAATAAATGTTTTTATTCGCTGTCCCCCCCTCTGCTGTGAAATTACCCTGAGTATTATTAATAAATCCATTTACCTGCCCTGTCGCTTGGTTTATTGTAAATAATTCTTCATCATAGATATTTGTATAATTTTGTGTATCTGTTCTCTGAACAGTAAAATTCCAAGTCCCTGCACTTAAAACTTGTTCAGTATTATTTGTTATTGTTGTTCCATTTCTATATAAAGTGAAATCGGAATTGCAATTTGAATAAACTTTAAATGTCGCTGGGTAGGTTATCGGAGAAGTTTCATTAAACAGGATATCACATGCCCCGGCATTTTTGTTAACTGTCAATGTCTGAGCATCCATTGAAGCATTTGAAGTGTAATTAGCACCGCCTGTAGTATTTAATATATAATCATAAGTTCCATAACCAAAGGTAATTGTTTCTCCTGTTCCTTTATCTGCTCCATCCCGATATATTTTATAGGTTACACCTCCATCTCCTGAATTAGATTCAGATAAAGAAATTGTTGTTTCAGTTGGATAAGTTATTGTCCATCCTGCAGATGAATCTAAACTTCCTATCGGTACTGCTTTGTCAATCGTGAAATCTGAAACATTTTCAGAATAAGTATAATTTTGAGATTCTGCAAGAGAACAATTGAATGTATAAGTGTCTGCTCCAAGAGTCAAAGGATTTCCAGAAGTTATAGTATCGCCATCCATTTTTAATATTGCACTCCCCTGCCCAGTAATTATTGAACAGGTTGGAGTTATTTCTGTTCCATAATCCTGGGGAGATGCTTTGTCAAAAGTTAATGAAGTTTGAGATGAAGCTTGATTTACTGTCAAAGAAAAAGTTCCTATACTTGCATTTGCAGTATAATTTGTTCCACTTGTAGCATTATAAACATAATTATAAGCTCCGACTCCAAGAATAGAATCATCTGGATTTGAGACTTCAACACCATCTCGATAAAGTTTATATTGCACATCTCCATCTCCGGAATTGCTTTCAGTGCCTTGAACATTTCCTGCAGTCCCATAAGTTATCAGAGATGTTCCTGAGACTGAGCCTTGAGGAACTGCTTTATTTATTGTGTATGTTTGTGTTGTAGTTAAATTGAAATTATGACTTGTTCCGTTTCCAAATGCCCACCAGTAATAGTTATATCCTGTGTTTGCTGCTAAATTTGGGACAGTAACAGAAAATGCACTGCTTGAATTTGTTGCAGTATGATTTACTCCGTTAAATTCAATCCCTGCTGTTCCGTTTGTTGAAGTTATTGTCGCATTGAATTGGTAATTTTGTCCTGAAGCATATGTTGCAGGGTCTGATGGTGTTTCAGTCAGCGATGAAAATTGTGGGTATTCTGTATCTCCTGCTGCATTTTCAGTTGTAACAACAACATCATCAATAGCTGCGTCACCCCTGTAACTACCGGCTGCAACATATTTAAATCTTATTTTAATAACCCCCGAATAGGAAGAAAGGTCAATTGTAGCTTCAAGATAAGGGTCTGCCTGCGCCGTCTGTTGCTGTCCGCTTTTGATCCATCCGGTATCATGCCAAGAAGTATCATAAACCTCAACACTTAGATCCCCTATATTTGAACCATACATATGATACCAGAAGGTTAGTGTAGTATTGAGCGTGCCAGCAGTAAACTCAGGGCTTTCTAAATAGGCTGTGTTACCAGCTGTACCACAATAACCTGATGATGTCTCAACGAATGCAAATCTTCCGCCACTTGTAACAGCACCAATTGTATGATCAGCTTCTGGGCCTGTACTACTTGATACTGTTCCATCGCCCTCTTGGTTCCTATACCAGTCACAGGCCGAAGTTCCTGGGGGATAATCAGTAAGAGTAAAGTTGTCACAACATGGTGTAGTTTGGAAAGTATCATTAATAGGCATGTTAACAGGATCAATAACATGGTTAATCTCAACACTTCCATCCAAAACTTTTAAATCAAAGGTATCTTGGCTTCCTTGCAAGTTAGTTAAAGAAACTTTGTTGTATTCATCTGAAGTTAGAGAATCAAAAGTTGCAATAATTTCATCCCCATCTTTTTCATAAACTTCTATTTTTGGATTTCCGCTTACAACACGAGGATAAATTTTTATGTCATTTTTAGAAGAAAGAGGTTCTTCAAATGTAACCCTTACGTAATGATTTTCGGGAACAGTTTCGCTCCAAGCATTATCTAAAGATTTAATTTCATTATAAATATCAAAAATAAATTGTCTATTCGAATCTAAATGCTGTCCATTGGTTAATTCAATTACAAATCTTATGGAAGCTAAATCTTCCTGTTCTTGTTCCTGCTCCGGGAGGGGTTTATTTTCCAGATTTTCATATGTTGAAAAACCAGCAGGATTTTTTATAAGACTGTAAGTTAAAAATAGAATTGATAAAAATATAAATATCCCAGCAAGAATGAATTTTAGATATTTGTTTCTCTTTTTTTTCTTTTTCTTATCCTCTTTTTTCTTTCCTTTTGAAAGTTTTCCCAAATATTCAGAAATTACCTTACCATTAACTTTACGGGAATGATAGACGTATGGACCATAAACTTTCCCACCCCTTTTTATGTATTTTTTATAGGCCATTTTTGTGCAATTTGGCCGACCCCCTTTATTAAAAAACATTAAAAAACAGGTAGGGTAACTATTTAAATATTACTTTGACGACAAAAATTATCCTTTTTTGGAAATATTTTCCTCGGCAGTTTCCTCTTTTTTAGCAAAAATCTCCTCAAGTTTTTTGCTTCCTTCTTTTATGATTTTAAGATTAATCTG
>CAZRCO010000013.1:0-2324 GCA_964598635.1 Candidatus Woesearchaeota archaeon
GCTTGATATAAAAAATAATTCTTATCATTTAACTTTAATCCAATCTCTTTTAAGAAATTAGATACAGCCCACTTTTTCTTTTTTTCATAAATTTCATTCAAGAAAGCTGTTATCCAATCCTCAAATTTCATATAACTCTCTGTATTAATCATTAAATTTCCAACCCTGTTAATTCCTCTCTCATGCAATTCCACATCATCTGCATCAAAACTGCCAATAGAAAAATTTTCCCCTAAAGATTTCATAATATCTTCCTCAATAGCTCCACAGGTTGTAACAACAATATTTGCCATTCCTAACTCAAGAATCTGAGCGAAAAACCCCCTCAATCCAGAAGTGACCATATTTGAAGTAAAAGTCAAAAAAATCCGAGAATTATCTTTCTTCATTTTAACAATAACATCAGCAGCTTTGGAAAGTTCAACACTCTGAAAGCCTAATTCAGAGAAATCTCCAACTAAATCAGAAACAGACATACCTGCTTTCCATCTAAAATCTCTTACTTTGGTCATTTTAAACTTATAAAAATTGTAAAATTCCAATTAGAATTAAATGGGAATGGCAATGCTCTCAAGGAACTTTGCTATATTCATACTTTATACAAAAGAAAGGTATTTTTAAACTTTATTTTTCTCTTTCCTATACTCCACTATAGAAGAATTTTTAAATGAAAATTGGTAAATATTAAAATGAATAAATGGGCAGAACTTTTTGCTGGAACTATAATATTAATCGGGATTATTCTTTTTGCTTGGTACTCTGCTCAGTGGGGCAGTTTTTGGAATTTCAGACATGCAGCCTGGGAATTTCTTAAAGGGGGGTTAATCTGGTTAATAGCATTAATTGGCTTAGTCTTTGTTCTCCTTGGAATAAATGATTTAAGAGGGTAAAAAATTATCCTGAGAAGAATATCAAACTTCCCTCAATAATTGCAGCAATAATCAACAAAGGGATAACAATAAAAAAGAAAACTCTTAATGATTCTAAAATATACTCCCAAAATGTTCTTTCCCTCTTTTTTCTGAAAATAAATCCTCCTAATCTTAATCCCAAGCCAAGAGAAATAAAGATTGCTGGTAATTCAAAAATTCCATGGGGCAGTAATTTATACAAAAGAGTCAGACCATTATTTTCTACACTTAGAGAAGAAACAAATCCAAGCAGATAACCATTGGAAATAATAGAAATTACTGGAAAAATTCCTAAGAAAACACCCAAAATCATTCCAAAAAAAGAACTTCCCAAATTATTAAGAAAAATAAATCTTATTAATTCTAAATAGGACATTCCGCTGGTTTTTTCCACGAGGTCCTGGATAAATTTCAGAATCTCATTAAATAAAACCTCTGGAGGAGAAACAAAAAAACCAATAAAGGTAAAAATAAAAAAGATTATAAGAACTATAAAAATAGAATTCTTGGATTCCTTTATATAATTCCAGCTTTTCACATATTCCTCCTTCAGTGTAAATTTTTTTGATTTCATCTTCTTCTGATTTTGATTTAACTAAAATATCTGCCAATATTTCTTAGCTTTCTCTTATATTTTTTTCTTAAATATATTCCATAAATCAAACCTAAAATTAACCCCCCCAAATGTGCTGTATTTCCTATTGGGACATTTCCCGCTATAGAAATAAGCCATAAAACCACCAGAATTCCTGGTGCCGCATATTTCATCTTAATGGGAATAGGAATAAACATAATATAAACAGGAAGATCTGGAGTTAATAACATCAGTAATCCAATCAAACCAAATAAAGCTCCCGAAGCCCCAACAGCATAAGTATCATACCCCCCAATAAAATTAATAAGGCTGGTTAAAACAAAAAATAAACCAGCAAATAATCCTGAAATAAGATAAAACAAGAGGTATCTCTTTTTCCCCAGTATTTTCTCAACCAAACTTCCAATAAAAAATAGCGAAATCATGTTTGCAAAGATATGAAAAAATCCGCCATGCATAAACATACTTGTTAAAAAAGTCCAGAGATATTTCCCTTGAAGAATATTGGAGGGTTTTATTGCTATATAATCCAAAAATTTTGTATTAGAATATATTAAAAGCGTGAATAGAATAAAAGCTATAATATTAATTAAAATCAAAATACCAGTCACACTAAAACCGGTTCGAAATCTTTTCCTCCCAAGATAAAATCTATGCCTCCGAACCATTTTTCTTTACTTCTTTTTGGAACTCCTCTTTACTTTACCTTTAATTCTGCTTTTTTTCACTGCTTTTTTCCCCCCTTTTTTTCTTTTAGAAATCCTTTTTCCGCTTTTCTTTTTTTTCACAAGTCTTTTCTTCTCTGGTTTTTTCTTTGC
>CAZRCO010000013.1:2424-16845 GCA_964598635.1 Candidatus Woesearchaeota archaeon
TTTTTTCTTTGCTCTTCTCTTCATAGATTTTTCCTTAACTGCCCTCATAACTTTTTTTCTCTTCTTTTTTTTCTTTTCTTCCCTTGCTCTTACTTTCTCCACTTTTCCCCTTTCTTTTTCTATCTCATCATTAACATCTGCTAACTTTTCTTCCATTTTCTCCAGCTCCTTTCTAAGTCCTCTCAAAAGTTTAGAATTATCCATTATTGTCAAAAGATTTCCACACTCAACACATGTAAAATCATGATATAATGCACTCTCCTCACTGTATTCTATACTGCACCTTTCACATACATAGAATACCTTAGTCTCTCTGCTCTTTATCTGATTATTAATTTGTTCTATCCTTTTAAGAACCACATTTTTCAAAAATTCTAAAGCTCTTATTGGTTCAACCCTCCAGAAATATGTATACCATCCTTTCCTTTTGTCTTTTTTTCTGATATAAGACACTAGTCCAGAATCCGAAAGTCTGTAAAGAATATTTCTTGTTTGATTTATTGTCATATCAAGTTTTTTTGCAATTAAAAATTCATTAATATATTTTTTACTGTCCATATAATCAGAAATTTGTTCTGATTGTTTTCCAATGGCAATAGACATAGCCTCTTTTAAAAAATCCTGTAGCATTAAGTTAATAAAAAGAATTTAAATAAATATCTTTCGGTTTTTATTTTCTTAAGATTTAAGATAAAAAAAGATTTTTAAACTATAATACCCTAATATAATCATAAAAATCTAAAAAAAGAAAATAAGTAAAATGGGGTTGTTTAAAAAGAAAAAGAGGGAAGAAATTGAAAAGACTCCGTCTCTTGCAGAATTACCAAGACTTCCTGAACTCCCAAGATTAGGAGAAACATCAATGCAAAGAGGAATTCCTCAATTACCAAGTTTCCCAAATAATTCTATTGGACAAAAATTTTCTCAAGATAGTATAAAAGAAGCTGTCCTGGGGGAAAAAGAGGAGGAAGAGGAATTTGAAGCAGATGAATTTGCGCCGCCAGAACCAAAGATGCAGATGATGCCGGGCCCTTCCAGAAAGCCAAAAACAAGAGAACTTCCTTTCCAGGAAGAGGAAGAAATGTTGCCTCGAAAAAGACCGCAGAGAATAACAAAAAAAGCAGAACCTATTTTTGTTAGGATAGATAAATTTGAAGAAAGCTTAGAGAATTTTGAAAGAATAAGGGATAGAATTGCAGAGCTTGAAAAAATGTTAAGAGAAATAAAAAGAGTAAAAGAGGAAGAAGAAAGAGAAATTGATTCTTGGGATAAGGAGATACAATCAATCAGAAGTCAAATTGAAAAAATAGACAGGGACATTTTTTCAAGAATAGAATGAAAGAAAAAACTCCAGTTCATGTTAAATTAGAATATATAGAAGCTATTCAGGGAAGAAGAGATATTTTATTCGCTGAGATGAATTTGATAAGAATTTTGAAATCAATCAGAAAATTTAATGGTTTTAGGATGGCTGAATTTGATTTAAAATCCATATTTTATAAGGAAATAAAAGACATTTCCACTGATATAAAAAAGATTCAATCATCACTCCCAAAAACACAAGCTAAGGAAATTCCAAAATTCGGAGAAGAATCAAAAGAAAAGGTTAAGCCAAGAGTTGGGGAAAAAGACAGGAATATTGAATCTCAACTTAGAGAAATTCAGGAAAAGCTTAGTTCTTTAGCCAGTTCTTAAATAATTCTCTAAAACCAAAATAATTTAAAATCTAATTTTCCTGTATACAAAAATGCACAGAAAAGAATTGATAAGAAAATATATAGAATTTTTTAAATCAAAAGGACACAAGGAAATTCCAAATGTATCTTTAATTCCGGAAAATGATCCTACAGTTTTATTTACAACAGCTGGGATGCACCCCCTTGTTAATTTTTTGCTGGGGCAAGAACATCCTTTAGGAAGAAGACTTTGTAATGTGCAAAAATGCATAAGAACAACAGATATAGAAGAAGTTGGGGACACTTATCATCATACTTTTTTTGAAATGCTTGGAAATTGGTCATTAGGGGACTACTTCAAGAAAGAAGCAATAGAAATGAGTTTTGAGTTTTTAACATCTAAAAAATGGTTAGGATTAAATAAAAACAAGATAGCTATTTCCTGTTTTGTGGGAGATAAAAAAGAATCACAGATACCAAAAGACACTGAATCCTCAAAAGTCTGGCAATCTATGGGAGTTCCTAAAGAAAGAATTGTTTTTTTAGGAAAAAAGGAAAATTGGTGGGGTCCAGCAGGAAAAACAGGTCCATGCGGTCCGGACACGGAAATGTTTTATTGGGTTTCAAAAGAAAAAGTTCCAAAAGAATTCGATCCTGATGATGAAATGTGGGTTGAAATATGGAATGATGTCTTCATGCAGTATAACAAAACTTCAGAAGCAAAGTATAAACCACTAAAACAAAAAAATGTTGATACGGGAATGGGGGTTGAAAGAACTCTGGCTTCTTTAAATAATCTAGATGACAATTATAAGACAGAAGTTTTCCTTCCTATAATCAAAAAAATCGAAGATTTATCTGGAAAAAAATATAATGAAAATCTAAATATTAAAAAGACTATGCGAATAATTGCAGATCACATTAAGGCTGCAGCTTTTATAATTGCTGATGGAGTTTTGCCAAGCAATACTGAACAGGGTTATGTTTTAAGAAGATTAATCAGAAAGGTTGTAGTACATGGAGAAAAATTAAGAATGAAAAATTTTACAATAAAAATTGCAGAACCTGTTTTTAAGATTTATGATAATTATTCACATTTACAGAAAAATAAAGATAAAATTATGAAAGAATTAGAAAAAGAAGAGAAAAAATTCAAATTGACTTTGGAAAAAGGAATGAATAAATTCAAAAAATTAGTCTCTAAAAATAAGAAGATTCCTGGAAGAGATGCATTCCTGCTTTATCAAAGTTATGGATTCCCAATAGAAATGACAAAAGAGTTAGCAAAAGAGAATGGAGTAAGCGTGGATGAAAATGAATTTATTGAAGAAAAAAGAAAACATCAGAAATTATCAAGAACAGCAACAAAAGGAAGATTTAAATCAGGACTGGCAGATCATTCTGAACAAACTAAAAAACTCCATACTTCAGCACATCTTCTTCTGGCTGCTTTGAGAGAAATTCTGAAAGACAAAAAGATAATACAAAAAGGGAGCAATATAACCTCTGAAAGATTAAGACTAGATTTTTCATTTCCAAGAAAGTTAACTGGGGATGAAATGGAAAAAGTGGAAAAATGGGTAAATAAAAAAATAGATGAAGCAATCCCTGTAATTAAAAAAGAGATGTCTCCACAAGAAGCAAAAAAACAGGGGGCATTGGGAATATTTGATGAAAAATATGGGAACAAAGTTTTTGTTTATGAAATAGGAAATTTCTCAAAAGAAATTTGTGCTGGGCCGCATGTAAAAAATACCAACGAACTCGGAAAATTTAAAATCATAAAACAGGATTCTGTCGGAGAAGGAGCAAGAAGAATTAAAGCCATTTTGGAATAAGATATTCTAACCAAGATAAATACATGGATCTAAAACAATCTCTTCTTTGTGGTTAAAAATTGCATCCCAAATTTCTTCATGCTTCATTCCATTTTTATACGCTTCACCAAATCTCTGAGCATATCCCTCTACAACCCAATAATTCCATGCACCAGTCCATCCTATGTCCCTATTTTCTTTCTCACTTCTCTCAAACTTAAATCTCTCAACACATTTCATCTGTTCAAGGGTCCGGTCATCCAATGCTGAATTACAGAGTATAATCTCTTTCAAAAGGCAATATTTATTACAATTACAACATACATCTTCTATAATCTCTCTATGTATTCTACTTTCCATTTCAATCAATATTATAAATTTCTTCTAATCCATACTTCTTTTTAAGTATTTTTATCTTCAAATATTCTATTGGATTTATCCACCCTCTTCTCCTAATAGCATTCTTCATCCTGATTAAACTATTTGCATCTTCATATTCATACATATTTTCTGGCAAAGAAATTCCTTCAGATATGAAATAAACTTCTGATTCAGACTTAAGAGTTATTCCTCCTTTATATTCTATTGAATTATCTGACATTATTGCTGGTCCTGAAGTCTCAATAAAGCAGTAACCTGTATCCCTTAAACTATATTCAATAGGACATTTAACACCAACAGACTCATGGTTCTCTTCTTTGTGGTAAAAAGAAACAACCCCATACCCTATTTCCCTTAATAAGTAAATTAATAATTCAGATTTCTCACCACAAATTCCTCCGTTATCATAAAGAACCTCATAAGGATATCTTGAATAACCTAATCTACTTTCTCCGACTCTGACAGCTTTGTCTGATTCATTCCAGGGAATATTCTGCACAATACTGACAGCAATTCTTGCTTGTTTTACTTTATTATTAGGAGCCAGATTTTGAATTTGTACTACTAAAGGCAACAAAAACTCTCTTTGTTTCTCATTATTAATATTCTTAAGCTTAAAATCAGCTCTAGAAATCTTCTCACCCACATCATAATAAATAAAATCAGGAAGAGAAGAAAGATAATCAGCAATTCCTTTGTATGTTGTAAAGATTAGTTCTTCTTCCTTACCATCAATAATATATTTTAAACTAACGTTTTTAGGATTTATTTTAAATTTAGAAATACATGAATCCTCTTCTTTTATAAAATCAATAGGACAACCACAAAGAGTTGAATTTTCCACAAGGATTCCATCCAAACAGAAATAAGGTTTATTCAGAGAACAAGTATCATAAAAAGTCCCGTCTCCACAAGAAGAGACATTTAATTTTACTTTTTTCATTAATAATCCTGAGGAAGATAATACCACAATGATCAAAAAAATAATCACACAAAATACAATTATATCATGTTGGTTATATCTCTTAAAAATTTCAGGAATTTTCCCCCAAAAATTTCTCTTTCCCACTTTTTGTTTTTTTCCCTTGAGCATAAAAGATAATACAAAAAGAATTATAAAAAATTAACTATACTATAATCATTCCAAATAAACTGCGGGTTTATTAGGTTTGGCTTTTTTGGATTTTCCTTCTGGATCATATTTATCTTTGTCATTAACAGAAAAAACCTTCAATTGTAAATTAAGCTCTTTACTTAAGAAATCTTCTGCTTCCTTGTAAATGTCTAATTCTTTTGGGGTTGTGTAAATAAAAGCCTTTTTTACTTCTTTCTTCATCAAATTTTTTAAATTCCTTATATCAGAAATTAAATTTTTAATATAGACTTCTGTATCTTCAAATTTCTTTGCCTTTAATTCTGGCCAATGTTCCAGACTAACAAGTGTTTTCTTACCAATTTTATTCCATAGTTCTTCAGCCAAATGCGGAGTAAAAGGCTGCATCATTCTAATTAAACTTTCAATAACACTATTAAGAACTTTTTTATTTGGGCTTTTGGTCCTTCTTAAATACCATTTTAAATCAGAGATTAAATCAAAGTATATTTTCTGAATAGCACTTCTAAATAAAGTTTCTTCCATAAATCCTGCTGCTTCATTAGCATGAAAAGCAAGCTTATTTTCCATCCATTTATCAATCTTTTGTTTTCTATTTCCTCCTTTATTATAATTCTGAGCATAATTAATAATAGACTTAAATTTCCAATTTAAATTTTCAGCAAACTTAGAATCCCAATTTGGATCATCCAAGCCTTCTCCTCCGTTTAATACTGTCAGCCTTGAAGCGTCTGCCCCATATTTATTAGCCACCCTCCTTATTGGAATAATATTTCCGAGAGATTTAGACATCTTTTCATTATCAATCCTTACCCATCCGTTGACGCCTACGCTTCTTGGCCAATAATTCTTAGGAAATATTGCAACATGATTGAATAAAAAGAAAGTCAGATGGTTTTGAACAAGGTCTTTTCCGGAATTTCTGAAATCTAAAGGATACCAATACTCAAATTCTTTTTTTAATTTGTTCCACTCTTTTTTACCTTTGCCTTTTCCTAAAAAAACAAAATCAAATAATTCATCATTGATATCTGTTATTTTTAATTTTTTAATTAAATGAGCAATAGTATAATAAGCCATATAAATTGTTGAATCAGATAAAGATTCAATCAGCCATTTTTCATCAAACGGAAGCTTAGTCCCCAAGCCATATTCCCTTGTACATGCCCAATCATTAAGCCAATCAATCACGTAATCAAATTGGTCTCTTACAATTTCCGGATATAATATAACTTGTTTTAAAGCCTCATGAACCTGCTTTTTCCATTTTTTATCTCCATACTTGATAAACCACTGATCGGAAACAATTTTGACAATACATGTAGTCAAACTTCTGGATATAACTTTTCCAGTTAATTCATAGAATAAATCTATCTTTTTCTGTTTTAGTAGCTCATCTTTAATTATTTTCTGTGCTCTCATAACAGGCATCCCGGATAAATCTTTGGAAAATCCCTTTTTATATAAAAAATTTAATTTTGATTTTGAGAAAGTTAATTTGTACAATTCTGTTTTTATTTTTTCTAATTTTTCCCTTTCATTTTGTGATTTTACATTATACTTATCTAAGAAATACTGGGCTGAGTTTCCTCCAATTCCTGGAGTTTCAAAAATTTCAATGGGTTTTATTGCTTTTATGTCCTTTACGTTTAGATTATATTCTTTTATTAATTTTTCATTTTTCTGTAAATCTTTTAATGCAATCAAATCGTCCGCTGAATCAGACGGAACAGAATGAACCATTCCTGAACCATAATTTAAATTTAAAAATGCTGCAGGCAATACGAGAATTTTTTTATTTCCAAATGATTCAACTTCTTGCCCCACCAAACTTTTTCCATTAACCTTTCCCTTGATATTTATTTTATAATCCTGATTTCCTAATTTTTTAATCATGGGCTCTCCAATAATCCATTTTTCTCCTTTTGTCTCTATTTCCACATATTCAACATGTGGGTTAACATAAACATTTGTTATACCCCAACAAGTATCAGGCCTTAAAGTAGCAGTAATAATATTTCTTCCGTCTGATAATTTAAATTTGAACAAACAAAATTCCTGGGGCGTTTCTCCCTCTCCCACAATTCTATCATGGTCTCCTACGGGCATATTTGTTTTAGGATCCCAAACAACAGGATGTTTTCCTTTTTCTATTAAACCCTTTTCTCTTAATTTTCTAAATTGCCATTTTATAAACTTGTCATAATAAGGATTTAGGGAAGTAGTGTAAAAATTTCTTCTCCAATCAATGCTTAAACCCATTAATTTCAAATCTTCATGCCACTTTTTTCCAAAAACTTCAATCCAATGCTCTGGATTTTCAAATTTTCTAATTTCTTTATCAGAAAAACCTTCTTTTTTCAGACTCTCAATTATTTTTGGTTCATTTTCCCTGACTCTCTCTGTAGCTGCAACTATCGGGCTTCCGGTCGCATGCCATGCCTGAGGAAATAAAACATTGAAACCTCTTGCTCTTTTATATCTTGCAAATGCTTCAACCCTCATTAAAGTGTAAAAGTGCCCTATATGGGGTGATAAATTAATGTACGGGTAAGGGAAAGTTACAAAAAACTTTTTCTTCTTATTAGTTTCGGGTTCAAAAATTTTTTCTTTCTCCCACTTTTTCTGCCATTTGCTTTCTATTTTTTTAAAATCCGGTTCCATTTCCATAATCTTATATCTTTTGATACTTTAAAATATTTCTAAATGATATTTCCCTGAGAATCATAAAAAGTAGGGTCTCCGTAAAATATATTATATGCGTGTTTTTCGTATTCATCAAAACTAATCTCCTCTGCATGTTCAGGAATTCTTTTCATTTCATCAGAAATTGCAGGATTTGATATAAAAAATCTAATCTCTCCTGATTTTTTTCTGAAACAATCTGCTTTTCTGCAATTTGCATTTTTTGGAATAGGAATCTTTTCTTCCCTTACAATATTCTCATAAGATATAAATTCCAGAGCCATTTTAAAAATAAAAATTTAACTAATAGCTCTTATAACAGAGCCACGATTAACACTAATGCCAGAATCAATAAAATTTGTGTTAATCTCATAAATATCTAATAAAAACCATATTTTTAAATATTATTATTTCCTGAATATTATATGGAAAAAATTCAGGCATATATCGTTGAAGAGATAATCTCATCTAATTCTTCTGAAGCATATTCGTTATATAAAAAAAGTTCTTTTGGAGAGCCTGTTGGAGAAAAAATCCGATATTCTCCCTCTGAAGCCTTGTTTCTGGTTGAAAAAGGAAAGATGGATACCTATACATTAAAAAATAAGAAAATTGAGAAAAAAGAATTAATGAATAAATTAAGAAAAATTGATAAGAAAATTCAAATTAAATATCCTGTTTTCAAAAATCTGAGAGAAAGGGGATATATAGTAAAGACTGCACTGAAATTCGGGGCAGAGTTCAGAGTTTATGATAAAGGGGTTAAACCAGGAAAAAAACATGCTAAATGGATAGTTTTCACAGATTATGAATCCAACAAAATGACATGGCATGAATTTTCTGCAAAAAATCGTGTTGCACATTCTACAAAAAAGAACCTTCTTTTAGCAATTGTTGATGAAGAAAATGACATTTCTTATTATGAAGTCAGATGGATAAAGCCTTAACAGAAAATTTATAACTTTCCGCATTCTCTTTTTTTTATGCCTGTTCAAAATACTTCAGAAATAAAGGAAAAAATTCTCTTACTTTTGCAGAGAAAAGGACCTGGTTTACCTGTACATATTGCTCGTGAAACAGGATTAAGTATGCTTTTTGCATCTGCTTTTCTTTCTGAACTTTATTCTGAGAACAAAATAAAGATAAGTCATATGAAAGTAGGCAATTCCCCATTATATTATCTTCCACAACAAGAGCACCAGTTGGAGAGATTCTCACATCATCTGAAAAGCAAAGAGAAAGAAGCTTTTCTTTTATTAAGAGATAAAAAATTTCTAAAAGATTCTGCACAAGAACCGGCAATAAGAGTAGCTCTAAGAGTTATTCGGGACTTTGCAATACCATTTAGAAAACCTGATACACAAGAACTTATCTGGAGATTTTTTACGGTTCCTGAAACAGAGTTCAGAATTGAGGAAAAACCAATTATAAGAAAGCCCACAAAATCAGCTAAGGAAAAGAAATCTGAGAAAACAGCTGAGAAAAGTTTGGGTATCTTTGACATAAAGAAAATTGACACTAAGAAAAAACCTGTTAAGAAAAATTCAGAAAAAAAGAAAATTTCAAGAAGCAAAAAGGACAACATGAAATTTTTTAATAAAATTAAAGATTTTCTCTCGGCAAAATCCACAGAAATTATTGGTGTGGAATTTTTTGGCAAAAATGAAATAATATTAAAAACAAAAAGCAGAGATAATGATAGAGAAGAAATGCTGTTTGCTTATAACAAAAAAAGAGTAACTGAAGAAGATATAATAAAAGCTCACAAAAAGGTTATTGAAGCTAAAGGATTAAAATACAAAATACTGGCTTTAGGGGAACCTCTAAAAAGAACTAAAGAATTTATTAAAGCTCTTGAAAACCTAGAAGAAATCCAAAAAATATCCTAATCCATAGCAAATAAAGATAACAAAATCTTTAAAAAAGGTTAAAAATAAGGTTAAATATGGGAAAAATAAAATCCAAACTAATAAGAAGGTCTGCAAAAGAGCTTATTAATAAAGAATCATCTTTATCTGATGATTTTGGTAAAAATAAGAAAATCCTCAAGAATACTATTTCGAGTAAAAAAATAAGAAATCAGATAGCCGGCTTGATTTCAAAAATAAAAAAACAAGAGAAATTAAAGGAATCAATGCTTAATGCTAAATAAATACAGAGATTTACATAATGGCAGAAGAAAGACTCAAAGAAGATAACAATGTTGTTTACATTGGTACAAAACCTTTTATGAACTATGTGACAAGTGTGGTTATGCAATTTACAACAAAGCAGAAAAACGAAGTAACAATAAAGGCGAGAGGAAAGTTCATAAATAGAGCAGTTGATGTTGCAGAAGTAGTCAAAAAAAGATTCCTGAAGGAACAAGATATCCAAATAAAGGACATAAAAATTGACAGCGAAGAATTTGAAAACAAAGAAGGAAGAAAGGTTAATGTATCAACAATTGAGATAACTTTAAGTAAAAGACAATAATAACATTTAACTTAGAAAAAGAATCAGAAAGAATGTAAAAATTGAAAAATCCTTAAATTACTTTTTTTCTTTTTTAATTTCTTTTTTTTAACCCTTAAAGCTTTTAAAGAATACATTTTTAGTAAGATTGGCTACATAGTTCAGCGGTAGAACACTAGTCTCATGAGCTAGGAGTCCCAGGTTCAACTCCTGGTGTAGCCATCTAACTAATCATCTTAAGTCCACCATCTTTTTTTCTTGGAATTAATCTCTCCATTTGCTATTTTACAGAATATACAATCATTCATTAAAAATTAAATAAAATCTCTTTTAAAAATATATTGATTAAATTAAATGTTAAAAATAAATAAAAAATATACTTTTATTTTTTCTTTCTTCTGCTTCTTTTTGCGGGCTTTCTTCTTGTTGTCTTTTTCGCTGCTGATTTCTTTTTTGCTGGTGATTTCTTTCTGCTTTTCTTTTTCTTGCCACTACTCCTTTTTTTTGTAACACTGCTAGCTTTATGAGCAGCACTTATAGCTTTAGTCTCAGCTTCCCTTGCTCTTTCAAGAAGACTAATCTCTTTTCTAAGAGATCTTATCTTAGCAGATATCTGTTTTGGTGATTTAAGTTTTACCATGTTTCACCTCTCTTTTTAATTATTAAAATTAAGAATTAATTATTTATAAAGTTTTTTATACACACTTAAACAAAGAATTTTTAAATTTCTATTTTTAACATTTTACCGACGGGAGATGTGTTTTTAAGAAATCTTCTTTCTTGTATTAATTCTCTTCCCCAAATTTGACAAATTTCCCCCTTCTATAATTTTTCTAACAGTTTCCTTAATGTTTTTAATTTTAATTCTAAATTGTTCGGATGTATCTCTATCTCTTATTGTAATATCTTTTTTTTTCAGAGAGTCCGCATCAATGGTTATACAATAAGGAGTTCCTGCTTCATCCTGTCTTGAATATCTTCTTCCAATACTTCCTGATTCATCATAAATAACATTAAACTCATTTTTTAATTCATTTAAAATTTCCTTTGCAATTTTTTTAAATTCTTTTTTCTTAACAATTGGGAGAATTGCAACTTTAATTGGAGATAGTTTTGGATGAATTTTTAAAACTACATTTTCTCTTTTTTTATCATAAAAATAAGAATCAAACATAAAAACTAAAAAAGCTCTTCCAATTCCTAAAGAAGGTTCACAAACAACATGTGGCAAAAACTTTTCCTTTGTATCTTCATCAAAAATTTTCAAATCCTTTCCCGAAAACTTTTCATGCTGTTTTAAATCAAAATCAGTTCTGTTTGCTATTCCTTCTAACTCTTTCCATCCAAAAGGAAATCTGTATTCTAAATCCCAAGTATCCAAAGCATAATGTGATTTTTCATCCTTTATATGCTGTCTGATTCTGAACTTCTCTGGATTAGCACCAAGACCAATAAACCATAAAAACTCCTGTTCAAGCCAATAAGCATGCCAATCTGTTTTTATAATTCCTTTTCCATAAGCATCACTAAATTTCATTTTCGCGGCTTTTTTTCCAGCCTCTTGCATCTCTGCAGAATAAACTAAGATTTCTGTGTTTCCTATACCATAGGGGCATTTTTGTTCTGGCTTTATGAAGTATTCTATTTCCATTTGTTCAAATTCCCGGGCGCGAAACAAAAAATCTCTCGGAGCAATTTCATTTCTAAATGCTTTTCCAATCTGTGCAATACCACAAGGCAGCTTTAATCTGGCATTGTCATAAACATATCTAAAGTTAGTAAAAATTAATTGTGCAGTTTCTGGCCGCAAATAGGCCTTAATAGAATCCTCTTTTATTGGTCCCACCTGGGTTGTAAACATTGGATTAAACTCTCCTTTAGTTTCAAATTCTCCACCGCATTTTTCACATTTTACTTTTTCAATTCTTCCAGCCTCAAATTTATCCACTTTCGTTTTATTACCACATTTTTTACAAACTACTGCAACATCTACAAAACTGAAAACATGCCCTGAAGCTTCCCAGACTTTTGGATTTGTTATTATACTACCGTCAATCCCAACAATATCCTCTCTGCTATGAACGTGAGATTTCCACCATTCTTTTTTTATATTATTAGATAATTCAACTCCTAAATGTCCAAAATCCCAAAAACCAGCCATCCCCCCATAAATCTCTCCGGAATTATACACAAAGCCTTTTCTCTTACAAAAAATTGCCATTTCTTCTATAGAAATGTCTGTGTACTCCTTAATTGTCTCTTTGTTTTTCTCTTTTAGGATTTCTTTTTCCTCAATTTTCTCATCCATAGATTTTTTATCTTTTTTAAGACTTTTAATAATTTCTCTTGCCTTTCTTTCTGCTTCTTTTCTTGTTTTCCCAAGATAAGCTAATGTTTTAGTTTTCACTTTTCCATCAATCCTCTTATTTTCATTAAGATAATAGTAATTATTCCCGTGAATATTTTTTCTTACAACAAATGCCATGGTAAGACACCTACCTGTGGTAGTTCTGAACTAGAGTCAACCCCTCTTTATTTACCCACTACAAAAAACTATTTAAATCTTTTGGTAGGTACTACTCCAAAAATTTTAATCAGAATTCTTTAATCAGTTTTACTCTTTCTTATCCTTCTAACAATAAAGAAAGCAGCAACAGAAACCAATACAACAATTATAGCAATAATACCTCCTGTTCCAATACCTCCAAAGATTGAAAATCCAGTATATGGTCCAAGTGAGATTCCTTCTCTGACAGAAGAAGAATATTGCTCAGAATTATAATTAACTGCAAGGGTTAAGTTTCCTTCTAAGGATTCATTTATACCAATATCCGTTCTAAATTCTTTAGTCTTGTTAGCAGAAACATTGTGATCTGTGGTAGCATTAGCAACTTCTGAATTGTTAGAGTCATATAAGAAGAATTTCAATTCCACACTTTGGTCTTCTCCAGAAAGGTCTTCTAACGAATAACCAACCCTTACGGTATTTGCTTTTATTCTTTGTACCTGTATAAGATCAAACATTATTGTTTTCTTAACAACATCAACTATAAACTTGGAAGTTCTTGAAAATTCAGAACATTTCAATGATAGAACAATATCATAACTTCCTTCTACTGCATTTTCTGGGACATCCAAACTAAAACTAAAATTCTTTTCTTCTCCTACATTAAGACTTTGGCTGTCTTCTTCTGATGAAATCCAAGAAGCATAATCTCCGGTTCCTGTCAATGCGCATCCACTAACCTGAACACCCCCCGTATTTTTAACAGGTAAACTATAATTTCCAGAACTTGAGGGAACAAGAGTTACTTTTTCATGAGCGGACACAAATAAATATGCTCCCACCTCTTCTGTTTCCTGAAGAGTCTCTTCTGTCTCTTCTTCTATTTCTTCCTCTGTTTCTTCTTCCTCTTCAGCAGGAGTATTTATTAAAAATTGAGAAGTATTGGAAACAACATTAGATGAATCATTCACATAAAGAGTAAATACATAATTTCCATCTCCAGTTAAATCAAATGCACTATTATTACATCCTGTTATAACAGTATTATTTACAACTATTACGTTATTTGAAGCATTTTCAACAGTATACCAACAAGAAATATTACTTGAATCATTATTAACAGTGAATTGTATTGGAATTCCTGAAGCAGAGGATTTCTCACCTACAGGCTGAGATATTGACACTGTGAGGTAAGAAGAAACTTGTTGGGGTTCAAGTTTTATTACAACACTTTGAAGTGAAGTTGTAACATTTGGGTCATCACCGAATAAATAAACTTTATATTGAAAGTATTGTCCAGATAAATCTAAATTAGCTAAATCAGCACTAATAAAATTAGTATTGGAACAATTTACATCTGAACAACTTCTTACTTCAAAAGTTATATTCCCCTGTCCCTGCCAAGTTAAATTAGTCCAAACAGAATCATTCCCTGCATCGAAAACCTTGGATGTATAAGTTCCTGAAATTTGATTTGCACTCAAAATAATAACACTATCATTAATATCATATTCAGTGTTTTGATAAACACCTTCACTAAATGCAGCCTGAGTATTTTGTTCAAATAATGCAAACCCCACAAACGAAGGATTAGAAAAATAGAATGTAAGAACAGCCGCAACCAATATTGCTGCAATAAAAAAATATGCTATAACCTTTTTTTTCTGCATAACTATTATATGATTTTTCTATTTAAAAACCTTTTTCATTTTAACTGAAAGCGGAGGGTGGGACTCGAACCCACGAAAAATCGGGCTGCAACCGATTGCAGTAGCCGCTGTGCCACCT
>CAZRCO010000014.1:0-15457 GCA_964598635.1 Candidatus Woesearchaeota archaeon
GGAAGAATTTTTAAGGACTTCTGGAGAATATGCTGAGTTTGATGATTTGGAATTTACGAGTTAAAATGGAAAAATCCATAGCATTTATTATTGGGACAAAAGCAGAACTAATTAAATGCATGCCTGTAATGTTAGAATTGAAAAAGCAAAAAAAGGATTATTGGTTTATTCATACGGGCCAACATCCCCTTGGAAAGGCTTGTGAGGAATTTCAAATAAAGAGGCCGGATTTCATTCTGAGTGAAGAACCTGAAACTAGCACAAAATTTTGGTCTAAAATAAGTAAAAATTCTATTGGTTGGTTTTTTTCTATAATCTTTAAAATAAGACAAAAAATTAGAGAATTACAACCAAAATATGTAGTTTATCATGGAGATACTATGAGTACTGCTACGGCAGCAATAGGTTCAAGTAGATTACTGAATCCAAAAAAAACCTGGAAAAATGTTCATTTAGAGGCAGGATTAAGATCTGGAAGTTTATTTGAGCCATTTCCAGAAGAAGTTTCAAGAAGGATCAGTGATAAATTTTCGGATATCCTTTTAGCTGTCTCAGAATTAACGAAAAAAAATTTAAAGAAATATAAGGGTAAAAAACAAATAATAAAAATTGGAAACACAATAGTGGATTCTGCATTAATATCTTATGAAAAAGCAAAGAATAAATATCCCAAACCAGAAAAGGAGCACGCTTTAATAAACATCCACCGCCACGAAAATTTAAATAACAAAAGAAGAATGGAAGAAATTATAGAGATTTTAAGTAGTATAAAAATTAAGGCCATTTGGCCTTTACATGATAACACAAAATTTTTCTTAGAAAAATACGGATTAATGGAAAAAATTACCAGCATGAAAAATATTGAATTAATCCCCCTTACAAACTATCCTCATTTCATTTTCTTATTGGCTAATTGCAAATATATTCTAACAGATGGGGGTTCGATACAGGAAGAAAGTTTAATTTTCAAAAAGCCTTGTTTGATACTTAGAAAAAGAACAGAAAGACAAGAGGGATTATTAACTGGTATCAACTTTTTGACAAAGCTGAATGTTGAATATGCAAAAAAGGTGATAGAAAAAATAGAAAACGGGAAATTAAAGATAAGAAAATTTAAAAATCCGTATGGAGATAGGGAGTTAAGTAAGAAAATTATGAAAGAATTAAAATGATAAAAAAAGAGCCAATTAAGGTGTATATTTTAGCCAGTCCGCATCCACAATTTGATGAAATATTAGATTTTCCTCCCGGGGAGGTGGTCTATGAGATAGATAGAGTAAAAACAAAATATCATGGGTGGTTCACAGAAAAAAAGATAGCACTCCACAATCTAATGCTAAACTTTCTTCCTGTTCCAAGAATGACGCACACAAAAACAGATGCTGATATAATTCACTCCACAAGAGGAATTCTACAAATAAATCAAAAAAAACCATGGATAATCGATTGTGAATCTGGAGGAGTGTTTACCTCATTTAATTATAAAGCACTAAAAAACCCACTAATTAAGAAAATTATCATCGGTGCTTTGGCATCCAAAAAGTGCAAAAAGATTCTTCCTCAGAGTCATGCTGCGGGGTATGATCTTAAAAAAGCTTTGGGCAAAGATTACGAGAAAATAAAGAATAAAGTCGAGGTTTTATACTTGGCAATGAGAAAATGTAAAAAGAAGAAGATAAATAGAAAAGACAAAAAATTTATTATCTCTTATATAGGAAAGGAATTTTATTATAAAGGGGGGCAGGATTTATTAAGGGCTTATGAGATACTCACAAAAAAATACAAAAATCTTGAGCTCAGATTCAAGGGTGATGTTCCTGAAGAATATCAAAGTTTGCAACTTCCAGGATTAAAATTCATAAAGGGGCATTTTCCAAGAGATAAATTATTTGAATTAATGTACCTCAGCGCAGATGTTTTTGTGCTGCCTACTCACAGCGACAATTATGGGGTTGTTTTTCTTGAGGCAATGTCTGCCGGACTCCCAGTAATAGGCACAACTAGCTTTACTGTTCCTGAACTTATTGAAGATGGAAAAAACGGATTTTTAATCAAAACTCCTTATTCTTGGGAGAATTATTTCAATAAAGGGGGAATATTTCAAAGGGAAAAATTCAATTCTGATATGAAAAAAGAACATCTAGAAATAATAAAACAACTCGTAGAAAAAATTTCCATTTTAATTGAAAACAAAAAGCTAAGAAATAAGATGGCTAAGAAAAGTAGAGAAATAATTGAAAAAGGGAAACTTTCTATAAAAGAAAGGAATAAAAGGTTACTCAGAATTTATAAAGAGGCCTTAAAATGAACAGGATTGTGAGATTAAATAAAGAGAACAAAAATTTATGGGGGGGATTTGTAGAAAACAACAAGGAGGCTGAATTTTATCATAAATTATGGTTTAAGGACTTAATAGAAAAGAGTTATAAAAATTACAAAGAGTTATATTTTATGTCTTTAAATGAGACTAATACGGTTGTTGCTGTTTTTCCTTTTTTTTTATCTAAGAGTTTTCTCCTTGGGAAGGGAGTTATCTCACTCCCTTTTCTTGATTCAGGGAATTTTTTAGGAGAATATAATAAAGAAGATATCGAACATATTTTAGAAGAAATTAAGAAAAATGAAGGGCTGAAGACAATTGAAATAAGACTTAATTCTTTTCTGGAAAAATTTGAGCATGATTCGAAAATCTTACTGGACCTTGGTTTTTCAAAAAATAGGAGTAAGAATCAGATAATCCTTAAGTTAAACAAAAAAGGGGTTATGTGGAATTCTTTTGAAAGAATAACCAAAAAAGGTATAAGGAGGGCTAAGAAGGCAGGGCTTATAATAAAAGAAATAAACAGCCCTAGAGAGGTTAAGAAATTCTATGTTTTATATACTAAAAATATGAAAAATTTTGGTAGCCCCCAGCATTCCTTAGGCTTTTTTTTGAATTTATTTAATATTGGAAAAAAAGAATTTAAAGGGCTAAATTGTTATAAGCGGGAAAAATTAATAGGCTCTTTAATAATCATTTTCTCTGAAAAAGTTGCACATCTCTTATATAGTATTTCTGATTCAAATTTTTTAAGTGACAGGCCTAACGATTTGCTTCATTGGGAAATCCTAAAATGGTGTAGCAAAAAAGGGATAAGATATTTTGATTTTGGACAATGCGAAGCAGGGGCAGAAATAGGAAGTCATGCAGAAGGTATTCTAAATTTTAAGAAAAAATGGGGGGGGCAAATTTATGACAAATATAATTTTATTTACACTTTTGAGGGAAAAGATAAAAAAAATCTCGGAAGAAGTAAGGAAAAATTAAAAAAATTTAGGAATGTGTGGACTAGAATGCCCTCTTTTATCACTAACTATTTTGGTCCAAAAGTGATATCTGAATTAGGAATTTAAAATGAAAAGTATACTACCTAATATTAGTTGTGGAAATGAAATTTATGGGTTTGATTTTGTTGATGTATGTCCTCTAAGAAAAGAAGTGATAAAAGGTGATGTCGGAGAAGATAAACTTCCTTACAAAGAAAATACTTTTGGAGAAGTAAATTTAATTTTTAATAAGAATAAAAATATGAAAAAAATATGGTAAAAACATTCACACTGAGAGTTGATTTGGAGTCTGACAAAGGAATAAAGGCAGTTCCAAAATTGTTGGATTTGCTAAGAAAATATGATTTGAAAGCCAGTTTTTATGTTGTAATGGGTGGTGAATCAAATTTGCTTGAAATTCTGAGGTATAGGGGAAAAATAACTTCTTCTGATGAAAGAAAGATTAAAATCTGGTCTCTTAAGGATAAAATAAGAATGGTCTTCTTTCCAAGGGATTTTGTTAAATCAAATTTTAATATATTAAAGAGGATTTTGAAGGATGGTCATGAACTCGGAATTCACGGGTGGAAACACCGAGAATGGACAAGAGGATTGGATAAAATAGATATTGAAAAAACAATTAATAAAGCAGTAAATAGATATAATAAACTACTCAATCAAAAACCAATAAGTTTTGCGGCACCAGGATTTAATACAAACCAAAAAGTTTTGGAAATTTTAGAAAAAAGAGGCATTAGAATTGTAAGTGATTTTGAAAGCAGACATGTAAGGTTTTATGGGAAAATTAAGAATATACCAATAACAATCTGCGGAGAAAGAAGGGCCCCCATCATAGAGTATATGGTTAGCAATGGAAAAAAGGACCTGGAGATATTAGAATTTCTAAAAAAAGATATCAAGAAGAAAGAAATAGCTTCATTTTATATTCATGGGCTATTCGAGGCAAGATTTAAATTAAATCTACTGGAAGACTTGTTTAAATTTATAAAAAGAGAGAAAATAAAAAATAAAAGGATAATTGACTATTAAAATGAAAACCAATATTTACAGGACTAATGACCAAGGATCTAAGGAATTTAAGACCTGTTGGAGCATATATCCCTTACTGTTAAAACATATTAAAATAGGGGATAATGAAAAAATCCTTGATGCTGGATGCGGAGAGGGTGCATTTTTAGAATATCTTAAAAAAGGGGAGATATATGGGTTTGACCTTGTTGAAGAAGCAGTGAAAAAAGCCAGAAAGAAAGGCTATAAGAAAGTCATTAAAAGCGAGATATACAAAACACCATTCAAAGATAAGGGGTTTGATAAAACATTTAGCATAGGTGTTTTTCAATATTTAGAAGACCCTGAAAGGGCTTTCAAGGAGCTTTTAAGGATAACAAAAAAAGAGATGTTAATAACTGTATCTAATTTTAACTGGTTTAAAATAAAAATGTTCTTCTCAAAAAAGTGGAAAAAAATATATGGGCGTGAATTAAAACTCCATTCAAATTTTACAAATCAGGGATTCCTCAAAAAACTCGGAGAAAGAAATAAAATTAAAGAGGTTAAAATTATTTTTATCTCAAATAAGCATGGGATACTAAGAAACCTCTTTGGAAACTGGCTGGCGAGTGAGGTTGTAGGGATATTTAAACTAAAATGAGTTATATTACCGGGATTCTAATTCTCTAATCAGGGCTTTGTAAAGTTTTTTATATTGCTCCGAAATATTGGATATTCCATTTTCTCTTGAATATCTTTCACATTCTTTTTTCATCTTGTTATATTCGGAGGGCTTTAAGGCTTTCTTGATAAGTAAAGGATATTCTTCATTTTTTTCTGCTATTTTAAGACTTCCATATTTCTTTGCCATCTCTCTAAAAAAAGGGATATTGCTAGCAATTACAGGGATTCTTGCAGCCATTGCATCAGAAAAAACTCCACTTCTAACCCCCCCTCTATAAGCTTGGAGAATAAGATCTGCAGCAGAAAAATACTTCCACCACAGGTCATTAGGTATATCCTTAAGATCGAACCTGACAAATTCTTCAAATTTATTATCTTCTACAATTTTTTTATTAAGATTTATATATTCCTCCGTCTTAATTTTACTTCTTACATTAACTCCTTTAGGGTTTGTTGCAAAAACAATTGTTTTTCCAATCTTATCTGCCTGTCTAATTATAATATCTGCACCCACATCTTCTGTAAGGTTTCCGATAATTAAATAAACATACCCCTTTAATCCAAGATCTTTTTTTGCCTTCGCTTTACTAATTAAAAGGGGCTTGTTTACTAAAGGTTGGGGTATAACTTTTATTCTTTTGGGATTTATATTATAATCTTCGGAGAGAATTTTTTTATAGAAATCTTCATTAACAAGAATAAGATCCGCGATTAAAGAAATGCTCTTATTTTGAGAGATATAAAGCAGTTTTCTTAAGAAAGATTTTAATCTACTTTCATTAAATTTTTCTCTTTTTGAAAAGGCGGTATGCATAGATATCACGATTTTCTTATTAATAAATCCTAATAAGAAAAAAATAAGAAAAAAGGGTAAACCATAAAATCCAAGGAGGTTATATTCATGCTGAACATGGATTATATCGTAGTATCTCATTTTTTTAAAAAGTTTGAAAAAAGAAAGGGGGTTTCCTGCTGAATAAACTAAGGGGTCAACTAACAAACTCTTTTCTCTAAGGCATTTTACTAAATTTAGAGAAATTGTGGAAATTGCTTTTTCTGATTTTGGCGAGGGGAAAACAAGGGCTATTTTCATCTTCTTGAAACACCCATTATTCTTATAAATTTAACCTTTAATAAAATTATATATTTTTTCTTCATAAAATTTAAAAAGAGATATTTCCCTGTGATATTATGAAGAAAGCATTCATTACAGGCATAACAGGGCAGGATGGATCCTATTTAGCAGAATTTCTTTTGAATAAAGGTTATGAAGTTCATGGACTAGTGAGGAGAGTTGCACTTGAAAGCCCCCATCAAAGGCTAGGCCGTATTGATCACATAAAAGAAAAATTATTTTTACACCCAGGCAATATAGAAAGTTATCCCAGACTTATAGATGTTTTTGAAAGAATTAAACCTGATGAAACATATCATCTAGCTGCTCAAAGTTTTGTGTATGAATCTTTTGAGGATAGTTTTTCGACATTCATGACAAACATTGAAGGCACCTTAAATGTTTTAAATGCATTAAAAAACAAATCTCCCCACTCTAAGTTTTATTTTGCGGGTTCGTCGGAAATGTTTGGAAAAGTAGAAGAAACTCCCCAATCTGAAAAGACTCCTTTTCACCCAAGAAGTCCTTATGGAATAACTAAAGTTGCTGGTTTTGATTTGACTAGGAATTTTAGGGAATCATATGGGATCTTTGGATGTTCTGGAATATTATTTAATCATGAAAGCCCGAGAAGGGGGGAAGAATTCGTGACTAGGAAGATAACCTCGGGGGTGGCCAGAATCAGTAATGAACAAGGTAATGTTCTAATTTTGGGAAATTTGGATGCAAAAAGAGATTGGGGTTTTGCGGGGGATTATGTGCGGGCTATGTGGCTAATGCTTCAACAAAAAGAGCCTAGAGATTATGTTATTGCTACAGGAAAAAATCATTCTATTAGACATTTTCTGGATATAGCATTTGACTATGTAAAAAGGAAGTATGAAATGGTGGATCTCCATGATATACCAAAGGAAAAAGCGGATAAAATGGTCAGAGATCTTGAAAAAAGGAAAGGAATCTTTGTTGTCCAACACCCCTATTTTTATAGGCCTGCAGAGGTAAATGAACTTCTTGGAGATGCTAGTAATGCCAAAAAAGATTTTGGTTGGGAGTCCAAAACATCTCTTGAAAAGTTAGTTGAGATGATGGTTGAAGAAGATTTAAGAACTAAAAAAAATTTGGTTTAAGATGAAGATAGCTTTAATCGGAAACGGATTTGAGAAGAACATTGGGCAGGGTATTGAAAAATACTGTGGATATCTAGCAGAAGGAATTGCCACAGAAGAAAATAAGTTAGAAAAAATAAAATTAAGCCTATATAAAAATCCTTTTGCAACCTTATTTGAAAGTTTTGGAGGCAATTTTTTTAAGACAATAGGAAAAAAGGCGGACATCTATCATTTTACCGTTCCAGAAATGGCATTCCCATGCATCTTTAAACGACCATCTGTTGTGACTGTTTATGATGTAATTCCCTTTGTTTTGACAAATGAAAGGAAGAAGAGCTATAATTTTTATTTTAAAATTGCAATGGAATTTGTAAAAAAGGCGGACCGTCTCATCGCAATTTCAAAATCCACTAAAAGAGATTTAATTAAATATTTAAAAATTCCTGGGGAAAAAATATCTCTGATATATGTGGATCATAAAATCTTCTTTCCAACAAAAAAAAAGAAAAATAAAAAATTTACAGTTGGATTTTTGGGGGGATTAGTAAAGAGGAAAAATACGAAAATTCTCTTAGATGTTGCAGATATATTAAGAGATCAGAACATATTTTTCAAAATAGGTGGAAAGGGTGCTGGGTTAGAGGAATTAAAAAAAATGAAAGAGAATAAAAAATTGAAAAATGTAGAATTTTTAGGATTTATTCCAGATAAGAATCTTAATAATTTTTATAATTCTCTTGATTTATTCATAGCTCCAACAACTTATGATGGTTTTTGTATGCCTGGACTTGAGGCTATGGCTTGTGGATGCCCTATCCTTGTTTCTAATACTGGTGCTTTGCCTGAAGTAGCAGGTAACGCAGGAATTACTGTAAACCCAAATAATTCCATTGAAATTACAAGAGCTATATTAAATGTAAAAAATAATCCTTACTTAAAGAAAAAAATGAGTGAAAATGGAATCCGGCATGCACAGAAATTCAGCTGGGAAAAATGTGTAAAAAAAACTTTAAAGGTGTATAAAAAATTGAAGATGAATTATCCCTATAGAGAATAAAAATAATTAAAAACTATTTGGAGATTAATAGAGAAATGATAAAACTAATGAAGAATACTTTTTACAATGAAACGGAGACAAAGAGAGAGCTTTGCGATTTCATAACAAGATCTGACAAATTAAGTATGGGTCAATTATGTAGGGAATTCGAAGAGGGATTTGCGACATATCAAGAAAGAAAACATGCGGTTCTTTACAACAGCGGAAGTTCTGCAAATCTTGCATTAATCCAATCATTGCTTAATCTTGGATTGCTAAATAGGGAGGATAATGTAGGAATATCGGTTTTGACTTGGGCAACAAATGTGATGCCTTTAATACAGCTTGGATTAAAACCTGTTCCTTTAGATGTCTCTTTAAAAAATCTTAATGTTAATTCAGAGAATTTGATTGGAGAATATAATCTAAAGTCGCTATTTATTACAAATTTATTAGGTTTTAGTGGGGATATTGGGAAAATAAGAGAAATGTGTAAAGATAAGAAGATTATTCTATTAGAAGATAATTGTGAATCTCTTGGAAGTAGGATAAACGGACAAAAACTTGGAAATTTTGGACTTGCCAGCACTTTTTCTTTTTTTGTGGGGCACCATCTTTCTACAATAGAGGGGGGGATGGTTTGCACAGATGATGAAGAATTATACAAAATGTTGGTTATGACGAGGGCTCATGGTTGGGGAAGAAATCTTGACGAAGCAAGCAGAAAGGCACTTAAAGAAAAACATGGTATTAACGATTTTTATGAAAAATATGCATTTTATACCTTAGGATATAATTTAAGACCAACCGAAATTACTGGATTCTTAGGGGTTACACAGTTAAAATATTTAAATGAAATACTTAGAAAGAGAAATGAGAATTTTCTTAAGTATGAAGAAGCTGCAAGTCAAAATCCAGATATTGAGAGGCTGGATTTGTCCCATATGGATTTTGTATCTAATTTTGCATATCCTTTAATATTCAGAGACAAAAAAACTTTTGAAGAATATCAATATAAATTTTCTGAATTGGAAATAAGAGCAATAGTTGGTGGCTGTGTAACAGAACAACCTTTTTTTAAAAGAAAAGAATATTGCCCAAATGCCAAGCGAGCACATTCATTAGGATTCTACATCCCAAATAATCCTGATTTAACAGAAGAGGAAATTGAATTAGCATGCGGATTATTAAAAGGAGAACGTTATAAACCTTATTCAGAATGTGTTTTTAAGAAGATATCACCAAAAATAATAAGATGATAGAGCACTTTTAAAATAAATGACACTTGAGCTAAAGTTTCTAGTATTCAATGAAAAAAAACAAGAAGCTATAGAAGAAAAAAGAACATACCAAAAGATAGGATAAATAATGGTGAAATAAAGGTTTTATAGAATGAAACAAAGAAAACCAATGATTGCGTTTTTTGGAATAGATGGTTCTGGAAAAACCACGCTAATTGGGGAAGTTTCAAAAAAAATACAAGAAACAAAAAAAGAAAAAGTCAGGGTGGTTTATATGGGTCTTGGAAATGAATTTAACCTTCCATTCCTAAAACAGATAATGAAACTTTCTTCTTTTATAAAATACAGAAACAAAAAAAGGGATGAAAAAACTCTGAGAAAATATAATTACAGGCAAAGAAGTTTTTTTTGGGTTTTAGGACAATATATGGAATTCTGGATTCGTTATTTTAAAGCTAAAAGGTATTCTAAAAATAAAATTGTATTTTTTGATAGGTTTTTTTATGATGGGTTAATTCTTGGGGGTTCGTTTACTTACAATGTTTTTAAATTTTTGACCCCTGTTCCAGATAAAAGTTTTTTAATTTTTGCCCCATCAAAAGTAATTAACAAAAGAAAAGATGAAGCAGAAATTAAAGATATTAAAAAATATTACAAAAGGGCAGAAAAGTTATCAAAACATTTTCCCATAATAAAAATAGATAACGCTAAAAGAATTAATGAAGTAGTAAATGAAATTTATGAAAAGATTTATTCTTCCAAAAATAAATATTTTTAAGCAAAGCATCCTAGTAAACTCTATGAAAAAGGCAACTCAAAAAGAATTATTTGAATTCTTAAATAAAAAGAAAATAAGATATGTTGTTTTAAGGGGGGATGATGAAGAAAGCAAAAATAAACATAAAGATTTGGATATATTAATTTTAAAAGAGGATTATGAAAGAATAAAAGATAAAATTCCAAAAACAGAAAGGATTCTTCATTTTTATCCTAATGAAGAAAAACATTTCGGAATTATTTTCATTAAAAAAGATTCCTTATTTAGGAGAAGATTTGATAAAGAAAGAGAGTTTTTTGTTTTGTCTGAAAAAGATTATTCAAGAATGAAGTTTTTTAGAAAAATTTTGGGATTTGGAAGAAAGATAAAAAGTATTCTTGGATTTTATTAAAATGAAAAAATTACAAATAATTTCAAGAAATTTTAGAATGTTTGGAGCAAAGTATGTTTTTTGGGATGTTTTTTATCAAATCATTAGAGCAATTAATAATATAACAAAAAAAGAAGTTAAGAAAGAAAAAGACATAATCAAACACAAAGTTAATGACTATTTCATGTTTATTAATAAAAATGGGAAGGGTATACACAGAGATTTGTATTTAAAATCCACAAGAGAAGAATCTTCTGTAAAAATAACAAAAGAGCTCTTAAAAAAAGGAGACATTGTTTTAGAGGCGGGGGCTAATATCGGATATTATGTAATTCTTGAATCTAAGAAAATTGGAAAAGAGGGAAAAATTTATGCTGTGGAGCCTGTTAAAGAAAATTTTGAATTGCTTAAAAAAAATGTTGAAATTAATAAATTAAAAAATGTTGAAATTAATAAATTGGCTTTTAGTGACAGCAACGGAGAAATTGAAATAAATATAAGTTCTGATAGCAATTTGAATACGCCAATAAAAATAGGAAATTCCTCTAAAACAGAAAAAGTAAAAAGCATTACCCTTGATTCTTTCTTTAAAGACAAGAGAAAACCTACCTTTATGAGAATGGATATAGAAGGTTTCGAAAATGTTATATTCATGGGAGGTATCGAAACTTTAAAATATCTTGAAAAAATATTTGTTGAATTGCATTTTCCTTTAGTTAAAAAAGAAGAAATGATTTCTTTGCTTGAATTACTAAAAGAAAAAGGATTTGAAATTTACAAGGCAGTTATGGAATGGGAAAGATTAGAAGATGAAAGTAATTTCCTTGGAAAGTGTGTAAATTATTTATACAAAAAAAGGTCCAAACCGATTGTTTATGATTCAAAAGATTTGACAATTGACAAATTAATTAATTCTAAAGAATTTATTGGGGGGCATTTGTCTTTAGAAGTTTTCTTTGTTAAGGAAAGATTAATAGATTATTAATAAAAAAAGAATAAGAAAATGTTTCCCTTTTCTGCTTTTTCCTTAGCATTAACTCCCCCAGGCAAGGTCAATAAGATTTTCTTTTTCAGGCAATGGAGCTGCATACCTGTTTGCTACAAATCTGAATTTCATTTTATTTCTCTCCTTTTACAATCATCCAATCCATAACTTTTATCCTTGAGTTCTCCTTCTTATACAATAATATAGGTAACTTTCACTTTTAGAGCCATGCTTGGACAAGAAAAGATTAAAAGTCTTTATAAAAGATTAATTCGAAAAAAAATAAAATTTTTAACTCCAGATAAAAACCAAATAATATTGGATAAATTTTTAACTCCAGATTGACTCCCCTAAATTAATGAAAAAAGGGATATTTTTCAAAAGATTAATAAAGAAGTTCAAGAAAAAGAAAATTGAATATGTTTTCCTCAGAGGTCAAGAATTCTTAGCAAATAAAGAAAACTATGGGGAAGTTGATATCTTAGTGAAAAAATCTGATTTGGCTAAAGTTAAAAAATTGTTTAAGAATATTGAGCATTCATACCAAATTAAAAATAACATTGATCTAACCCATCCTTTTTTAGTTAGGGTTGTCAGAAAAGATTTTATTATGGATTTAGATTTTCAGATAAAGGGTATTGGATATTGCGGTGATCCAATTTTAAAAGAGGATTATTTATTTAAAATGAGGGTGAAAAAAGAAGATTTTTTTGAATTAAATAAGGAAGCAAAATTTTTAATGCTATTTATTCATGGATTTATCTTCAAAAAGAAAATAGATTATTTCAAAAAGTATGAAAAAGAATTTTTTAGGTTATATATGAGAATAGATAAGGATAGAATATCAAAAGAACTTACAAGAATGTTTAGTAAAGGGGTGTCAAAAAAAATTGTATGCTTAATTGAAAAAGAAGCTTTGAATGAGTTATTTAAGCTAAGAAGCAGATTAATAAGGATTCATTTAACAAAAAACCCTTTAGAGATTTATAAAGTTTTAATCTCGAAATTAATGAGATTTAGAAACTATTTTCATTTAGACAGATTTTTTTATACGATCAATTTATTTAAATGGGCTCCCTTAATCAGTTTTATCGGGCCTGATGGAAGTGGAAAAACCACTATGGTCCACGAATTTAGAGAATATTTGAAGAAATTTGAAATAAGAAATGTTTCTATTTCTGGGGGTGTATTCTCTGGAATAAAAATTCCTTTTAAAAAAGAAGAAATAACAAAGGAATATTCAGAAAGGGTCAATGATCCCAAAGAAAAAGGAATTAAATTATTAACAAGAATTCTTTTACAAATACCAAAGCAAATTAAAATTGCATACTACAGAAAAATAGGGACTTTTGTTATAACAGATAGATATAGTTATGACTTAATTTTATTTTATGATGCAACCAGAATTTTCAAGCATCTAACTAAAATAATTTCTCAAAAACCTACAAAATGCTTTTATTTAAATGTAAGTCCCAGTAATATACATAAAAGGAATAAAGAATTAAACATAAATGCAATAAAAAAAATTATGAACAGAGCATCCTTAAATAAAGATTATCTAAACTTAATAGAAATAAAAAATAATAATCATAAAAAATCAAAGGGGGGGTTAGAAAAACATCTATCTGAAATCATTAAAAATGTTTGAAAAAAGACTAAAAGAGATATCTGATAAATTAAGCACTAGTGCAACAAAAGAGTTCTTCATCGTAACACACAAAAAACACAGAAGAGAGATTTATTTTCAGAATACAAAAAAGGCTGTAAATTTTATGAGGAATAAGTTTAATTCCCCCCTAAAAAAGTTTGTTTATTTTTTGATAAAATTAGGATTGTTGCAGCTATTTTTGAAAAAGATTAAATTGTCAGATAAATTCGGAGACCTTATTTTTGTTGCTGGTCAGGTAAAAAGCTTTGATTTAAAGGAGAAGGTTGTATATTCTTTTCCAGTAAAGAATGATAGGAAAGGGTTTTTTATTGAGAAAAAAAAGATTACGGAAAAAATTGCGAAGAGAAGACTTGCTCCCGATATCATTGAAATAAATGAAAAAATTCCTTATTCCAAGGAAGAATTATTAAAAGAGTATGGTGATGAAAGGGATATTGAAGCTTTTAAAAAATTGTATTCTTTTTATAAATCTAGTGGGATAAAAAGAAATTCCTTAAAAGAGTATGTCAAAACTTTGATTAATGGGATGGGGAAAAAGGGGTTTAAAAATGAGTATCTAATGAATATCCTAAAAAAACTTCTTAAAGTAGATAAAAAAATACTAACAACAACCCTTCATGGGGATTTTGCGAAAGAGAACATTCTTATTAATAAAAAAGATGAGACTATTTTTGTGGATTGGGAACCTAATGAAGGAGTTATAACGGGCGATTTAATTAATTTTTTCAGGGGGGAAGAAAATTTGTTGGAAAACAAAAAGTTCCTTAAAATTTTGAGAGAGATATTTCCGAAGAAAGTTCAAAAAAATATAAAATTATACATAGTCTTAAGTGAAATATCATCAATTGTAAAGGCGGGGAGAGTTCATTCATTATATATGAATCGGATAAAGAAATATTCATCGTTTCTATTCCCTCCCAAAAATCAAACCACCAAGATAGAAAAATTGGCTAAGTAGCGTCGCAATCCCTGCACCAAAAACGGCAATCAAATCTCCATATCTCAGTAAAGAAGTAATTAAAATATAGTTCAAAATTATATTGATTATTGTTGAAAATATTAAGAATCTTGCAACGGTTTGTGGTTTTCCCTTGGATAAGAAATAAGAAGTATAGACTCCGATTAAAGGCAGAGCGATTAGCAATACTGACAAAAGCCTTAATATATTTACAGATAAGATATATTCCCTTCCATAAACGATTAAGATGACAAAATAAGATAAGAGAATAGTAACTAAAAACCCCCCTATAGAAAAAATTAAAGTTATTCTAACTGCTTTTTTAAAACCAATCTCAAGTCTTTTTCCTTTTAATCTACTGAAAATTGGAAGAAGGACTATTGCCGCAAATCCAACCAAAGGTGTTAGACCGCCAATTAAACTAAAAGCAGCAGTATAATAACCTATAAACTCTGCTTTTACAAAAACCCCGAGCATTATCCTGTCTATATAACTAAAAAATACTCCAGAAAGAGCTAATGTCGCTGTTGCAAAAATAAATTTGTTTATAGTTTTTGTTTGCTTTTGTGACAGTTTTTTGGATTTTTCTTTCTCAAACTTTTCAAAATAAATTCTCTTTATATCAAAAAACAAAAATAAGGAAGATAAGAGAAGAGAGAATGCTAAGAATAAAATTATCAGCATAAGAACTGTTTCATTAGATAAAGAGTATTTTATCGCAAAAATAACTGCCAAAGGCACTAAAATAACCCTTAAAATTTGAAAAATAACTTCTTTTTGAAGAATTCCTCTAAAATAATTTGAAGATTGAAGAAGGGATTGGAAAAAACCCACTGCCTGACTAAAAATTATATATAAAGCTCCTGCCAGCAGAGCGAGGAATATTGGTTTTTGGTAGAAATTGTGCGAAATGAATTTTGCAAATATTGATAATAGAAAAACAGAAACGGAAATTAGAATTATTTTTATTTTCCCTAAATAAAACAAATAGGAACGTGCTTTTTTACTTTTTTTTCCCAGTTCTCTTGAGATGAACCTTACTATAGTCTGATTGATTCCTAACTCAGAGATTGTTGCAAAAATTATTATAGTAGATAAAGCAAGGGAATATAAACCAAAAAGTTCCGGCAAAAGCAACCTTGCAAGTATTATTGTGAAAATCAAACTCCCTAATTTTGCAACAAGTTGAGTCGAAA
>CAZRCO010000015.1:0-11580 GCA_964598635.1 Candidatus Woesearchaeota archaeon
TGCTTTTGTCATTGATAAAAATAGGAGTGTTGGCATAGGAACAACGAGTCCTCTAAGGAGATTTGTGGTTGGAGATTCTTATCCAGGGATTAGTTTGCTTGATACTTCTACAGGACTTGGATGGGTAGTATATCAAAATGCTGCATCAAAGAATTTTATGGTAAGTGAATATACTAACTCGGGTTGGACTGCCTCTCAAAATTATCTTTCTATCCAAAATGGAACAGGAAACGTCGGCATAGGGACAGATAGTCCAGAAAGCCAACTGCATGTTTATAATGCAAATCAGGCATCAATTCAATTAACAGATGTAAGTGGCTCAGTTAATGAAGAAGATATTAAATTAACAAATTATAATGGGCAGTTCATAATTCAACTGATGAATAGTGATGCATCTTTAAGACTTAATGCATTATCAGTTGATACAACAGGTCATGTCGGCATAGGGACGACAAATCCAACTTCTAAACTACAGGTCACAGGATTACCAATTTATGCAAATAATGCAGCTGCTATTGCAGGCGGATTAACAGCAGGGGCGTTTTACAGGACAGGCGGAGACCCTGACTTAGTTTGCGTCGTTCATTAAGAAATAATATATTAAAATAAAAGTCTGGAAGCTGGGATGAAACAAAAATCTCACAAAAGCCCCTGTTCTAAAACTTCTTCCCAGGAAATTTCACCAAGCGCAACCAAAGCTTCTCTGAATGTTAAAATTGGTTTTTCATATTTTGCAAAATCATCTGTTGCAATTCTTGGACATGCTAATTCAACAAAACCATCAATATTATAAAAATTCATTATTTTTTCCGGAGTTATTTCAGACATTGTAATAATTATAGGTTCTTTTCCTGCTTGTTTTAATTTTTCAGCAAGATACTTTGAAGAACCAAACTTTTGTCCGAGTTTTGTTTCTGTAATTATTCCTACATTTTTTGCCTGCTTAAATCTTTCAATTGAAAAAGCTCTTTGTTTCAGAATTTTGGTTCTTATGGGTTCCATATTACTGATTTTATTATTGTAAACATCGATTAAGATAACTGGTTTTTTAACAGCCAAACATGCTCCCATTGAGTGGAATTGATTTCCTATAATTATAAAGCATTCAACCTGTTCCTGAATTGCCCGCAACCCAAGGTATTGGCAACCAACAATGTGTCCTTCATGAGCAACATGCCCTAATTTTTTTGAAAGGAACACTGTTTTTCCATGTCCTTCATAGAATTTTTTTATTTTATTAATATCCTGTTTATGCTGGATTGAATATGATAAGCCCAGAGTTTTAAAATTTTCAACAGCATTTAAAGACTTTTTTAACAAAGGTTCTAAATCTAATTCATCTTTTATTTCAATATATATAACCGGAAAATCTATTTCCATGAACTTTGCATGTCCGAAATGAACAATTAAATCTGCTCCCAAAGCACGAGCTTCCTGAACTGCAACACTGCATCCTCCCCAACAAGTTTCTCCAGAAACAATGATTTCTGTTCCCAATCCAAGATTTTCAATTTCTTTAATAATTTCAGAAACGTTTTGTTTTATTCCTTCGGCTAATTGAACCAAAATTCTTTTTGGTTTCCTTTGCTTTAATTCAGCTATCAATTTTTCTTTTTCAAGGTTAAATGCCATTTTACAGGATTTAGAATTAAATATAAAAGGGTTTTGGTTAACAAATAACTTTGCTTTTTGTTATATATTCATAAGCACTGTAGGCTGCAGTGCAGCCATCTGCAATCCCTGTTATGAGCTGCTTGAATTCTTTGTCTGTAACATCTCCTGCAGCAAAAATTCCCGGGATGTTTGTTTCAGAAGTTTCATGATTTATCTCAATTTCTTTTGCTTTGTTTAATTTAACTCCTAAAGATTCTGCTAATTCTGAATTTGCAACATGTCCGATTGCAATAAAAACACCATCAACTTTTAGCTCTTTTTTTCCTTTATATGACTTATCAAGGATGATATCAGATACATTCTCTTGTCCTTTTATTTCTATTAGGTTTGTTTTATTTATTACTTCAATTTTTTTATTTTTTTCAACTCTTTCAAGATTTATTGGCTCCGGATGTATTTTTTCTCTTCGATAAATTATGTAAACTTTTTTTGCATGTTCTGACAAAAGCAAAGCATCTTTTGCAGCACTATCCGAACCCCCGATAACAGCAACGGTTTTATCTTTAAATAAAGGTGAATCACATAAAGCACAATAACTTATCCCTCTATTTTCAAATTTCCGAGAACCAGGGACTGTTTCAGGAAGTTTTCTCCATCTTGTTCCTGTTGCAAAAAGAATTGTTTTCCCCTTATATTTTTCTTTATTTGTATTGACAATAAAACAATTTTTCTTTTTTTCAATTCCGGCAACTTTTTCCTGTTTAATTTTAACTAATTCATAGGATTTTGCATGTTCTTCTAATTTTTTCGCAAGTTCTGCTCCTGTTAATTTTATGAAGCCAGGATAATTCTCAACAATATGAGTTGTAGTTATAACTCCCCCAATAGGCAACTCTGTTCCATAAGAAGCTCCTAAAACAAGTGTCTTTAATCCAAGCCTTGCAGCGTACATTGCTCCTGCTAAACCTGTTCCTCCTGCTCCAAGAATTATAAAATCATATTGTTGCATTGTTTTTAACTATTTTGAAAATACACAGGATTTTTTAAAAGTTAGTATTAATAAATATATTAAATGATATCACTGTTAAATTTTTCTTTCATTTACAAACCCCAGTAAGATTAATGAAATTATGGCAATGATGAAAATATATATGAACATTGTTGCCGGAGTTATATCCCATAAAATACCTGCAATTAATCCTGCAGGAATTGTTACTATCCCTGTTATGAAATAGTAAAAGCCCATAGCAGTTCCTTTCATTTCTTTGGATAAATCAGAAACCAAAGCCCTGTGATTTGCCTGGGTTATTGCATATACTAATCCATACAAGCTGAATAAGACAGCGAAATATATGAGATTAGAAGTGTAAATAAATGCAAGGCTCAAAATTAAAAATAATCCATAACCAAGGAATAAAACTTTTTTCCTTCCTATTTTATCTGACAGGTTTCCAAAAGGTATGACGAACACAGCATAAAAAATATTAAATAAGACATACATTGCAAGAGGTATTACAAAATTCCCTGAAAGCTCCTTGGCTCTGAGTAATAAGAACATATAAAGTCCGAAATTTCCCAAAGTAAAAACAGAAGCAACAAAAATAAAGTATTTTAATTTCTTATTTAAAGATTTAATTCCCTGGAATAAACCTTTTCTTGTCTTCTTGAATTTGGGCTCATGAACAAAGAATAAAGGAAGGATAGAGAAAGTGGCTATTACAGATGCAATTAAGATTATTGGCTTGAATTCCGGCTGAAATTTCCAGAATAAAAATAAGATTATGAGAGTTCCTATAATTCCCCCGGCTGTATCCATCATTTGTTGTATGCCAAAGCCTCTTCCTCTTCGTTTTGTTGATTCAGAAATTATCGCATCTCTTGGTGCATCTCGTGATTTGCCAAATCTTTCAAAAGCAACAAAAGTAATAATCTGCTGCCAGGAATTTGCAACAACCAGAAGGAACCTGAATATTATTGAAATTAGATATCCCAAAAAAACAAAGATTCTTCTTTTTCCTGTTTTGTCTGATAACCAACCTCCTAAAATTTTTAATAAACTTGCCAAGCCTTCTCTTAGTCCGCTCAATAATCCTACTGCAATTCCCCCGCCCCCTAAAGCAGTAATGTAAAAAGGCAGGAGAGGAGTAATCATCTCACTGCCAACATCATTAAAGAAACTTGAAGCTCCTAAAAGATTAATATTTTTTGGATTTTCTTTAAAAGTCTTAAAGCTGTTTAATCTTTTTTTCATTTTTTATTTTTGGTCTCAATTAAAGGAACAAAAGAGAATCCAGGAAATTCCTTGATTTGATTCTCTGTTGTAAATTTTTTGATTTGAAGAATTGAATTTCTGACAGGAATTACCATAGTTCCCCCGATTATTAGCTGTTTGACAAGTTTTCTGGGAATTCTTTCTGCAGCAGCACTTACAATAATTCTGTCAAATGGAGCTTCATTTGGAATGCCTTTTGAGCCATCTCCCTGAATTACTTGAATGTTTTTCCTGTCTTTAAGAGCTTGTTTTGCTTTTTCTGCAAGTTCTTTTCTTAATTCGATACCATATAAATCTGAATTTTTTGAAATTTCATTCATTAGTGCCAAAACATAACCACTTCCAGAACCAACCTCAAGAATTTTTATATTATTTTCAAGTTCTAAAAGCATTAACATAAATGCTATTGTATAGGGCTGAGAAATTGTTTGTCCTCCTCCTATTGGCAGAGGTCTGTCTTCATAAGCATATTTTTTTAAATTTTCAGAAATAAAATCTTCTCTGTTAACTTTTCTGAAAGCTCTTAAAATTTTTTCCGGAAATTCCTGTGTTTTTAAACTCCTAATTAGCGCCTCTTTTTTCATGTATGAAATAAGTTAATTATGTTATAAAATCTTTTGGTGAACGCCCGCGCCAGGAATCGAACCTGGAAGCCTGTAAAGGCCTCGCTCTCCAAGCGAGTGGAGTACCATTGTCCCACACGGGCCTAAATAAATATTAAAGAAGTTATTTATAAAACATTTGTTATTATTGTTTATCAGCTGTGGGAACTTTTAGGAAGATTTAAATATCAAATCAAGAACATTTATTGATGGAAACAAGATATGCTCCGACAAACAGTTTTTATACTTCTCTGCTTGAAGATGATCTTTTGTTAGACAAGTCCAGAATTAAAGAACTTGCACGAGATGGCAGGGAATCTTTTGTTAGATATCTGGAAGAAAATCCGATTCTTGCACAGGAATATCAGGGAAAATTTATTGTAATTGATGGTTTTCACAGGACTTATGTTGCTCAGAATTTTAATTTAGAACAAATCCCCTATATTCTTACAAAAGAATTCAGAGATGAGGACATAAGTGAATTGCCCCTAAGAATTGTTAGAGAAATGAGATTAGCTCCAAGAAAAGAGTTTAGAGAACAGGTTAGTAAAGACCCTAATATGAGTTAACTCTAACTGATAAGATTGACTCTAATTTATTAATCATTTTATCTCTAATATCTTCTTTTGAATCATATATATTGAATCTTGTTATCTCTGGAACTTTCCCCCCATACATTCTGCATCCTTCTTCGTAAAGTTCTTCTAGCCAATTAGTGGCATATCTTCTGTTTACCATGAGTTGATATCCTACACCTTTTTCATTGTCGTCCAGAATTCTTTCTCCTGCTCTTTCTTTTCTTAATTGGATGTAATCGTTTGGTTTCCAATCTTCTGGGCCATGCACTATAAAAATATTTGTTGGGGGATTTGCAAAAGCAATTTCATGTCCAGGTAAAGAAAGATACTGCTCCCGAGAAATACCGTTAGGCAAACTATCTTCATCAAAGATTTGATAACATGCTGATTCTTCACTTCTGCTTCTGATTATTATTTTCCCCTCTTCTCTAAGAACTCTTCTAAATCTATCAAATTCTTCTGATCTGTAAGCTTGATGTGCAAGAGCTGCTGAAACAGGATTCATTTCACTTCTGAATTGGGATCGATATAACTCGTAATTTCTTACAGTTTGCCCTGCCCCTCTTTTAGTAGGTTCTTCCATTATCCAAATGTCTGCAGAATTAGGATTAATATATTCACTTATTTCGTTATGAACCATTGAAGAAATTCTAAATTTTTTAACTGCAATCTTGTTAATGTTATTAAGAACTTCCCGTACAATGAAAGGATGAGTTTTGAAACCTGTAGAGAATTCAGTCAGGCTAGTATAGTTTATATTATGAGGAAAAAAAGATTCTGTATGAAACATTGCATCTACTTCTGTTCCTCTTAAATCCCTTACTACCTTATTTTTTGATTTAAAATAGTCTATTAAATCTTTTATCTGTGTACTGGTTCCACTAAAATCACATCCCCCTATTACAAGATCAAGAAATCTTTCTTCTTTTTCTCCCGACATTTTCATTCTCCCTTTATCCTTTCATAGGCATGGAAAGAATAATCATTGTGGTCATCTTTGTAGACTTCTTCCCATTCATTCCAATCAATTTGTGGGAAATAAGCATCCCCATTAACAAATCTGTGAATCCTTGTTAATTCTAGCCTGTCTGCAAGGCTTAAAGTCTGCCGATAAATTTCCCCTCCTCCGGCAATATAAACTTTTTCTCCATATCTTTCTGCCTTTTTAAGAGCTTCTTCAACAGAATGACAAACTACAATGCCTAAAGGTTCTTTACTTTTAAATTTCCCCTTCCTTGTTATAACAATATTTAATCTTCCATCCAGGGGTTTTCCTATTGATTCATAGGTTTTTCTTCCCATGATTACAGAATTCCCAAGAGTTAGTTTTCTGAATCTTTCTAAGTCTTGACTGATATGCCAGGGAGTCTGTCCATTGTTTCCTATGACACCATTGTTAGATAAAGATGCAATAATTATTTTTTCCATTTTTCTGTTTTATTATACTGCAATGTCAAAATTAATTTTCTCGTGATGCTTATAGTTTTTTAATTCGAACTTATCATGTGTCCAGTCAAATACAGAGGAAAAATCCGGAATTTCAATTTGTGGGAGAGAATATGGTTTTCTTGCCAGTTGTTCCATTGCTCCATGGAGATGATTTTCATAAATATGAACATCCCCTAGAAAACCAACAAGTTTTCCTGGCTTGAATCCGGTTTCTTTTGCAAGCAGATGTAGCAAAAGCCCATAACTTGCAATATTGAAAGGCAGTCCAAGCATAGTATCAACTGAGCGCTGATTCCACAGAAGATTTAACTCATTCTGTATTATTGTTACCTGAAATCCATAATGACATGGAGGCAAAGCCATTTCAGGAATTTTTTCAGGATTCCATGCATTAACAATCATTCTCCTATCCATTGGATTTGTTTTTAGTGTATCAATTAAATTTTTTAATTGGTCGACACCTTTTCCCGAATAATCTTTATCATATCCTTCATAATCTGCTCCGAAGTGTCTCCACTGAAAACCATATATTGGGCCTAAATCTCTTTCTTCCATCATTTTTCTTTTTGTTTCTTCATCATGAGCATAAGGAACTTTTTTTGGATTGCACCATTCATTCCAGATTCTGCAACCTCTTTCCTGATACCATTTTTTGTCTGTAATTCCTTTTAGGAAACCCTCAAGTTCAATTCTAAGAGATTTATGGGCCATCTTTTTTGTCGTTAAAAGAGGGAAACCCCGTGACATATCATGCTCAAACATTGCTCCTGCAATCGCAATAGTATCAACACCAGTTCGATTTTCTTTCTTTTTTCCTTTCCGGAAAATTCTATCAACAATTTCCAGATATTGCTCCATTAAAAGAAAAAAATTAAATTCTTTATAAAGAAATATATGATTTAGAATATAAATTATCTATGTAATGTCTTTATCTTTTTTATTCCTTCATCTGCATTTTTATGTCAACGTTTTTCGGAACTTTCATTCTCATAATATGATGCAGAACTTTTTCATTTGCCGGCAAATCAATTAATCTTTTATGAATTCTCATTTCAAAATGGTCAAATGTTGCAGTTCCATCTCCGCATGGAGATTTTCTTGTGGTTACTTTAAGTTTTTCTGTTGGCAAAGGTATAGGACCTCTTGGCACTATGCCAGATTTTCTAGCTATGCTTAAAATAGAATTACAAATATCATTAAGAGTTTTTATATCTGTGCTGTTTAGTTTTATCCTCGCTATCATTATCTAAAATAAGGCGGTTGATTTAAAAACCTTTTTATATTCTTTATTCGTAATAAGGATTATTAAAGGAGATTAAAGAGAGGCTATAAATGGAACCGATTTTTATTCAGTTGGCAATAATATTACTTACAGCTTTTATTTTATCCTATATTATAAGAGCTTTTAAGCAGCCTTTAATAATAGGTTATATAATAGCAGGAATAATTATAGGACCTTTTATTATTAAGTTTGGTGCAACTACTGAAGTAATAAATATTTTTTCTAAATTCGGGATAGCGTTTTTGCTGTTTATGGTTGGATTGCATGTTAATCCGAAGGTAATCAAAGAAATTGGCACTTCTTCTTTATTAATTGGATTAGGGCAGATGATTCTGACTTTTGGCTTGGGTTTTTTGATTTCCTTTTTGGCTTTTAATTTAGATACTGTTACTTCTGTTTACATTGGAATTGCACTTTCTTTTTCAAGTACAATTATTGTTACCAAACTTCTTTCTGACAGAGGGCAGATAGAATCTTTGCACGGAAAGATTTCCATTGGCATATTAATAATACAGGATTTGGTTGCTATTGCAGCTTTAATGCTTATTTCTTCAATTTCCACCGGAAATAGTTTTGGTTCTATTGCCACGAAAGGTTTGCTTTGGGGAGGAGGATTAATTGTAGGATTATTTTTAGCTGGTTTTTTCATACTCCCAAGAATTACAAGAAACATTGCAAAATCTTCTGAATTATTGTTTTTGTTTTCAATAACATGGGCATTTGCAGTTGCAGCATTATTTAGTTATGTTGGCTTTTCAATTGAAATTGGCGCTTTAATCGCAGGTGTTGTATTATCAATCTCTCCATATAGCACAGAAATAAGTTCCAAGATAAGGCCGTTAAGGGATTTCTTCTTAATAATATTCTTCATAATCTTAGGCTTGAATATCGGATTTCCTAATCTTAATTTTGGAAAGATTGTTTTGAATGCTGTTATTCTTTCAGCAGCTGTTTTAATTTTCAAGCCTTTAATTTTAATGACTCTTTCTGCCTTATTTGGTTATACAAAAAGAAATAATTTCCTTATAGGAACCACTCTGGCACAGATATCAGAGTTCTCTTTAATTGTTCTGGCTTTGGGTGTTGCAGTAGGACATATTTCAGTAGAAATCCTTTCTACTTTAACTTTAACAGCACTAATAACAATTACTTTGTCTACATATCTAATTATGTATTCCAACGGAATTTATAACAGAATCTCTAATGTTCTTTCAATTTTTGAGAAGAAAAATGTAAGAAAAGAGAAAAAGATTAAGAAAAAATATGATGCAATTTTGTTTGGTTATAACAGAATAGGATATAACATTTTAAGGGCTTTGAAGAAAATCAAGCAGGATTATTTGGTTGTTGATTTTGATCCTGAAGTAATTTCAAGCCTGCAAAAATTAAGGATTCCGTCTTTGTATGGAGACACTTATGACTCTGAATTTTTAGAGGAATTGCCTTTGGACAAGCTTAAGCTAGCGGTTTCCACTATTCCTGATTTTGAAACAAATCTTTTGCTTATAGAACAGATAAGGCTTGTTAATCCTAATGCAATTATTATTGTAAGAGCTCACCAGATTGACGATGCCCTTGAATTTTACAAAAGAGGAGCGACTTATGTTCTTACTCCTCACTTTTTGGGAGGAGAATATGTTGCAAAGATGATTAATCATTCAAAGATGAGAAGAGAGGAATATAACAGAGAAAGGGAAAGACATGTCAGGATGCTGACAGGAATGAGAGGAAAAGGAAAAGAACATCCAAGAGTTGAAAGAGGATAATTTTAGGACAAGTTTTTTAAAAGGCTTTTTTTTAGTTGGTAAGTTTTAATTGATGAATTTTAAAATGCCAGAACTTGAAGCAAAATGCAGTGATTGCAGAAATCTTTTAGTTGATGAAGATTTTGAAGCTGAAACAATTGCCTGTGAAAAGGGATATTTTAATTTTACATTATACCCTAATGAAGTTGTTGGAAATTATGTAGATATAGAAAATACGAAAAATGGCTCATGTCCCTGTAAAGGAAAAAGTTTTGCCCCAAAGATTTCAAAGTTTGTTTTTAAGCACTGAGATAATGGGTGCTTTAGAAAAGAGAGCAAAGAAGAAGTAATGATTTACAAATAATTCTTTAAAGTAGAAACTGTAAAAAAACTTTAAATAGATATCTTATTTTTTAATAAAGAAAATGGATTTCCTTGTAATATTTGGTATCTTGGGTGGATTGGCTTTGTTTCTGTATGGTATGTTTGTTCTTAATGAAGGTTTGCAAAAAATTGCGGGCGATAAAATAAAATTATTACTGGAAAAAATGACGAATAAGCCTCTGAAAGGTGTCGCCTCGGGAACTGCGGCCACAGCATTAATTCAAAGCTCTTCTATAATGACAGTAACCTTAATCGGTTTGATTAATGTAGGTTTAATAAAACTCCCGCAAGCAATTGCTGTTATAATGGGGGCGAATATTGGAACAACAATAACAGCCCAGATAATTGCCTTTAATCCATCAATGATTATAGCTTTTCCTTTAATTTGTATTGGTGCATTGTATTTTTTTATTGCGAAAAAAGGGAATTATAAATACATAGGTCAGATTATCCTTGCATTTGGAATCATTTTTTTAGGCATGAATACTATGTCAAGTTCTGCAAGTCCTTTACAGGATTCTGCATTTTTTCTGAACTTAATGGCAAACATAGGGAAAATACCGCTGTTAGGTGTATTAGTTGGGGCTGTTTTTACAGGGATAATACAAAGCTCTTCTGCAACAACTGGAATGGTTATTGCATTAGGGACTCAAAATCTCATAAGTTTAAAGGCAGCAATAGCAATAATAATAGGGGCTAATATTGGAACATGTGTTACAGTTTTGATAGCTTCAATAGGAACTTCTCTCCCTGCAAAAAGGGCAGCAGCAGCACATATTATATTTAATATCATAGGGGCCCTTATATTTATACCAATTATAGGCTTATTTGCAAAATTAATAGTATTTACTTCTCCCAGCCTCGTAAGGCAGATTGCTAATGCTCATACAGCATTTAATGTTTTAACAGCACTTATTCTCATTCCCGCAATACCTCTGTTAACTTTTTTGATAACAAAAAAACTTTTGCCAGGGAAAGAAATAAAGATAGATGGCGGAGTAAAATTCCTTGATAATAGAATTTTGGCAACTCCCTCTCTTGCTGTTTTACAGGCGTCAAGAGAGCTTGAGAGAATGGGTTTGATTACCCTTAAAATGTTGGAGCAATCAAGAGAAGCGTATATAGAGAAAGATAAACACTTAATAGCTGTTGTAAAAAGAAAAGAAGAAATTGTTGATGAAATATGGAAAGCTTTAAATCATTATTTGGTAAAACTTTCAGACAAGAGTCTTAATGACAAGGATTTGAAAAAATTAACAATAATTAATCACAGTTTAAATGATATTGAAAGGGTTGGGGATCATGTTAATAATATAGTAGAAATAGCAGAGGAAAAAATAAAAAATAAATTAAATTTTTCTGAAGAAGCAAATAAAGAACTTAATCTAATGTTTGAAATTGTAATAAAAGGATATGAAAAAGCATTAGGATTATTAGCCGAACCTAATGAGAAAATTGGAAGAATAATCTCAAGATTGGAAAATATGGTGGATGGATATGAGGAAAAATTTGAGGAGAATCATATGAAAAGACTGAAAAATGGAATTTGTAACCCGAGAGCAGGCATATTATTTGTAGACACATTAAGAAATCTTGAGAGGATAAGTGACCATTCCAATAATATCGCAAGTTGTGTTATGATTGGATTTTAAAA
>CAZRCO010000015.1:11680-14943 GCA_964598635.1 Candidatus Woesearchaeota archaeon
ATTCTTAGACTCTTTTTTTCCCTTTCAACAGTTAATAAAAACAGTATAATAACCTTTAAAAAGCAGTCTCCTCTTGGGAAAAAATGGGAAAACGAAGAAAAGGGCTTAGGAATACTATATTAGCAGCAGCTTTAATGGCTTTTTTGGCAGGAGGAGTAAAGGCAGGAGCAGAAGAAATAAAGCTTGAGAAAAAAACAGAACCATTTTCATTAGAAACTACCTTTAGTGTGGATAGTATTGGAGAGGAAACTTCTTGTGCTGATTTAAACATCGCTGGGGAATATAATTTTAACAGCGGATTTAAAGCTTTAGGAGAGTTAGAAGTAGAGAATGGTTTGCCAACAAAAGCTGTTCTTGCAGTAGGACATCCCAAGATGTACTTGGGAGCAAAGTGGGAAAATCTTTCCGGAGAAACTTCTCTGCTTGAAGATGCAAATCTTTTCAAATTAGAGACAGGAATAACAGATATTGCTGATTTTTTGAATTTGTCTTCTTTTGTGGCATATACTTCTATTCCAAATATGAAATCCCGGCGGTTTTATGATACTCCTCTGCAACTTTATACCTTTGGAACTGATGGGATTATCAAACCAAAATTTAAATTAAAAAATTCTACAATAACTCCGTGGCTCTCTGGGAAAATCCTTATTAATGGTCCAATAGCACAAAATACAGAAACAATAGATAAAAGTTATGATGATTCTTCATTTGCATGGGCTTTTAACCATTTTAATGTTGGATTGGGTGCTGATTTTTCAACAAAGAATTTTGATTTAGGACTGGAAAATTATTGGGACGGAAATTATATCCCATTTATGTCAGGGACAAAGCATAAAATAAAAGCCGGTTTTCATGACAAGGAAAATAAAAATCTTTTGAGTTATGCTTTTACAATGAATCCGCAATTTGACTGGCTTGGGTGGCCTGCTAATTGGGATTTGCAATCAGACATTGATTTCAGGTTTCATTTTATTCCGGAATTATATATGAAAGGAAATCTTAACATGAACCACTCTACTACAGAAAATCCAAATTTAATCGCTGCCTTAGGTTATTTAAACAAGAACGGAACTAACATTGAACTATTTCTTAACCTGCAAAGCAAAATGGCAGGAATAACATTCTCCAACAGAAATCTTGGGAATAAATTAGAAAGATATTCCAAAGAACCTTTTAAAGAAATTTCTCTGTCAGACGTTGATGGATATTCCCCTAATCCTTTTACTACCGATGTTACTCTGGAACAGAGAGTTGAAACAATACACGAAATATATGGAGAAGACGTGTCTAATGCAGTAGATTATATAAGAAGTAATTCTGCAGATTATAATTCTGCTATACAACAAGTCTCAAAATATGCTTCTTATTTTGCATATAGGAACCATGAAGGAACATACACTGCTGAACAAGAGCATGATTTGGGGGAAGGCGTGTGCAGAGATACAAATGGGGTGTTACTTCCAACAGTTATTAACGGAGTTTTAGGAAGCGAAGGATACAGAAGCTGGGGAAAATCACTTTGGGGCCCTTATATCGGACATACTTTGACAATAATAAAAAAGCCAAATAGAAAATATGATGTAATGAATTATGATAATATTTATTTCTTAGATGCTAAAACAGAACAAGAAGCCATAGACAGAGTTTATCCAGGAGCACATGCTTATGATGGAGGAACATACTCAGAGACCAGCCAAAGAGTCATAAAGGCACTGGAAGAAAGTGTTTGGAAATAAATTTACATTTCCCCACATCTTTTAACATCAGGTTCTATTCTTAAAATCTCTCCGTATCCATTTTTCACAATTAATTCATTGACAAATATTTCTGTGCCGTTCTCATTTTCAAGGTAAGCATATCTCAGCAATCTTCCATATTTGTCTGTTTCAGATATGTCTTTTTCCATTTTTACTTGCTTTCCAAGAATAAGTTCTTCAAGAAAAGCTTTGGCTTCTTCATATCCCTGTTCATTTTCTTCAGGAGTATTCACACATAAAAGTCTGACTGTTTTAATGCTTCCTGTGGATTCATCATAATATTCAAAAGTGTCTCCATCAATGACATTTACAACTGTATTATTCTTAATTTCGGATTTTTCAGACGAAAGAAAAAGATATGTGAACCATACTGCCAATATCAATATTAGTAACAAAGAAATTGAAATAAAAACAATCAAATAAATAATTCTTTTTTTATCCCCCTCTTTTTGTTTCATTCCATTATAAAAGATTTAATTTCTATAAATCTTTCCTTGATGAATATTTTTACTAAACCTTTATAAAATACATCTCCCATTTAAATAAAGATTAAATATAAAAGAGGAAGATGGTTTCAGAACAGTTATCATTACTTTTACTGCCGGCTGCTTTAGGGGGGGTTGGAGGTTTAACAAGAGGTTTTATTGGTTTGTTAAAAGCTCTGTCATTGAGAAGGAGAATTTTATGGGGATATTATGCAATAACTGTTGCTGTTGCAGTTGTTATAGGAATTTTTGTTGGGATAATTTTTAATTTTGATTACCGGTTATCGTTGCTTGCGGGATATGCAGGAACTGATATTTTGGAAGGAATTTACAAGAGTTTTGCAGTTCAGAAAGTTTATGTTTCTTCAAAGAAAAAATAAAGAAATAATAAAAAGATGTGAGAAATGGCTAACAAACAGTTAATTAATTTTATAAAAGAGGCGAGAAGAAGGAATTTTGGGGATTTAGATATAAAGAAAGCACTTCTTAATCATGGATGGCCTTTGGAAGAAGTTGAAAAAGCATTTGCTTATCTTGCTCCCAAATATGAAAGGAAGAATCAAGTTACTTTATTTTTAAGCAGCGAAATAATGGATGCTTTGGAAAAAAGGGCAAAGAAAAATATGTTCACGGTTTCTGAACAAATTCAGGACATTTTAAGAAGAAGCACAGTTAATCAATCAAAGAAGAAATCCATTTACGATGAAAAGCTGGACGATGCTCTTGTATCTATTTTTTCAAGAAAAAATGTAGGAAGAGGAGCAAAGAAAAGAAGAAAGAAGTGATATTAATGTTTCCTTGATTAAATTCCTTGATTACATAAATATTTTTAAAGAACAATTTTCTAGTTACAACATGAGGTATAAAAAGAATTTTGGTTTTCTTATTTTATCATTAATAATTCTTATTGGCGTTTTGGGTGTTGTTTCTGCTTATTCGGTTTCTTATTCATCTATGGTTTTTGTAGTATCTTTGTCTTACTATTCTGAATCAGGATGTTATTCTGGTATTTTTCCTGCGG
>CAZRCO010000016.1:0-12463 GCA_964598635.1 Candidatus Woesearchaeota archaeon
TGATTGTTGTTCTTTATTTTGTATTCAGATATTTATCTAAGAAGCGTTCCACAGAAATTTAGAAAGAAAGTAAGGGAAGATAATAGATTTGTTTAATTAACTTTTTTCATGTTTTTATTTCCATATTTTCCAAAAAAGAGAATGCTATCCAATTCAATTTTATTTTTTGATGGGGTTTTTTTAAATTCATATCCTACTGGAAGTACTGCTTCTATGAATACATTTTCCGGTATGTTCAGGATTTTTTTGATTTGTTCATCTACAAAATTACCTACCCAGCAGGTAGCCAGTCCTTTTTCTTCAATTTTTAATAAGAAGTTCTGGATTGCAGAACCAGCCTGTTGTCGAAAATAAATTTCCCCTTTTTTTCCAAAAGCATTTATCGTTCTGGATGGATTGGAGCATACAGCTACCACATAATGGGTTTTAGCAATAAAGGATTGTTGGGCTGCATCTGCAATTTTTTGTATTTTGTCTTTGTCATCTATAAGAATAAATTTTAAGGTAAAATTATTTCCTGACATCGGTGCATATCTTGCAGCATCTACACATTCAATTATATCTCTCCAGTCAGGCTTTTTATCTTTAAACTCTCTTACACTTTTTCTGGATTTAATTGCTTTATCTAAATTCATATTAAGGGAAAGAAATAGTAATTAATAAAGTTTTTGAGATTATTCAAATCTGATAACTCCTCCACCAAGAACCTTTTTTCCTATTTTTGAATACAGGACGATTGCCTGTCCTGGAGAAATCCCAGTTATTGCTCTTTTTAGGATAACTTCATATCTTTTTTTGTCCTGATTAAAATGAATTTTTCCGGGAATTAATTCTCCTACCTGTCTAATTCTGGCCTTGACTTTTCGTTTTCTTTTTTTATTTGGTTTTGCGAATGGATTTATCCAGTGCGGGTCTTCTAATATTATTTTTTTTCTATAATTTAGAGGATGCCCTTGCGGTGCAACAATAATTGTATTCTTTTCCACATTTTTTCTTACGACATACCATCTCTTAAGTTGTCTTTTGCCTTTACCAATTTCATCAGTCTTTTTTATATCAAAACCATATCTTGGACCAAATCTTTGTCCTATTGTATAATAATAAATCCCGTCGTGTTGTCCAATAATCTCTCCATGAGGGTTAAGGATATTTCCTTTTTTTGGCTTAATTTTCTTCTGCAAAAATTCCTTTAAGTTTATTTTTCCTATAAAGCATATTCCTACAGTGGATTTCTTATCATAATTTGGAAACCTGTTTCTTCGGGCTATTTCTCTAACCTGTTTTTTTGTATAATTTCCAATGGGAAACAATGATTTTTCCAAGTCTTTTTGGCTTAGTCTGTATAAGAAATACGATTGGTCTTTCCCTTCATCTTTCCCCCTAAACAATTCATATTTTCCTCTTCTTTTTTTTATTCTTGCATAATGTCCTGTAACTATATAATCTGCATTTAGCTTTTCTGCTGCTTGTATTAGGACAGGAAATTTTATTTTTTGATTACAATCAATATCTGGGTTTGGTGTTATTCCTTTCCTGTATTTTTCAAACATCTTATCTATTACTTCTTTTTTGTATCCTTTTTCAGAATCAATTGTAATAAGAGGGATATTAAGTATTGAAGCAATTTTCATAGCCATTCTTTTTTCCTCTTTCCAGTTACATTCCCCTGTTAAAGGATTTTTACCTGCTCCTCTGATTGGACCAATTTTCATAAATGCTCCTGTAACCTGAAATCCGAGGTTTTTCATTAGAAGCGCTGCTACACTTGAGTCCACTCCTCCCGACATGGCAACAAGCACTTTTAGGGGTTTTTTTGGCTTCATTTGTCTGAAAAGTTTTTGTTTCATTATTATAATGAAGAAATTCAGTTTAAAAAATAAGCGTCCCGGAGAGGACTCGAACCTCTGACACCATGGTTAACAGCCATGTGCTCTACCAATTGCTCCTTTCTTCACTTTTTCTCATGAAGAAAAGTCTGAGCTACCGGGACTTAATTAAGCTAGAATTTTTTGATATTTAAAACTTATTCTTCCTTTTTTCCTTTAATCCTAAATCAATTACTGGTCGGACTTGATGTTTTTCAAGGAAGCTGTAAACATTGGATTGCTTTGTCCCTTTTATAAGAGAAATAACCGCTTCCTGGGCATTTTTTATATATTCGGGATTCCCAATAATTCCTACTTCATTGTCTTTAAGTTCAAAAAAACATCTTGTTAACTGTTCCAATGTTGCCAAAGTCTTCCCATTTTTTCCAATAATCCTGGCTCTTATCCTTTGCAGATTTGGAGTTTTCGTGTGTTGTTTTATGTTTATTATTTCAAAAAGAGAATCTTCCCTTTTTATTGATATTGCAGTTGAAAATGGAAAACCAAAATTTAGAGCATCAATAACTCTCTCAGCAACATATTCATCCACAGAATCTTCTTTTGTAGATTCAATAGAAACTTCTTTTCCCCTGTTTGTTATCCTAATATCCAGCTCTTTTTCAAGTCTTTTTTTATTTTTCAAAATCCTTGGTAATTTTTCAGAATAAATGGTTTTCATGGTTGTGTAAGAAAAACAGATATTTTAAGAGTTTTGATTAGAATTCTTCTCTTTCCTGTTTCAGATAACCTTTTTTTTTCAGCCATTCCACCTGGTTTGCCCTGTATTTGAAGATAACATCCCCCCTTTCTTCATTAAGCTCCCATGGTTCTATAAGGACAACATCCCCTGGACGTAGCCATAAAACTCTTTTTAATCTTCCAGGAACACGACAGTTTCGTGTTTTTCCATCCGAGCAGTTGACTAACATTTTGTTCCCTCCAAGCCTTTGCTCAAGTATTCCAATTAATTCTCTTCCTCGCGGTAAACGCACTCTTGTGATTTTTTCTTCCTGATTATTTTTTTTACTTTTCTGATTCATGTTTATCTAAAATAAATTTTGTTTATAAATTGTTGGATATGTTTTAAAGAAGAATTAAAGCAAAAGGAATCCCCTGAATGATTTTTGTTCCATCTTTTGATATTATTCCTGCCTTTAATGCTGCATTTACGGATTTTCTCCCAACGATATTGAATGTAGCGTCTTCAGCGAACATTTCCTGCATTATTTTTACAGTTTCCTCTTCTGTTTTTCTTTCTCCTTTAAAGAAACTTTCTTTTACATCCAGTTGGAACTTTCCTTGTTCAAACCTCTTCCCCAACAATTCAGAATCGCAAATAGCTACAATGTCTCTATAAGATTTTACAATTCTTACCAACATTTAAGATGAAAATTAAAGAGTTTAAATTAAAAAGATTTTTTTGCCCCCTCTTTAATTGCCTTTTCTGCATTATCTTTGGACAACATAACACTCATCTTCGTATTACAGTCAGGGCATTTTCCTTTTGCCATAAATCCACCGCGGGCGTTTCTTACAATCTCTGCATCTGTCATTTGTTTCCCTTTTTCTTTGCATCTCACACAATAACCTTTTACCATTTTATATCTCCTTTTTATTTATATAATTTAATCAGTTTTCTGTTTTTAAATCTTGCTTACTGGATGTTTAGCTCCGCATGCAAGACAATGAATGAACATAATACGGTTTTGGGGTTCTCTAATTAATTCTGTATCTGGTTTTCCACATTCTCTGCACAATACAAATTCCTTAACATATTGTTCTATTTTTTGATTTATTCTTGTGCTGGGAATTTTCATATTTAGCACCAGCCTGTCTCCTTCTTTTTGTCCAGAAACTGCAAGTTCTTTGAGCATAAATTTTTGAAAGTGCTCCGGATTTCTTCTCAAAAAAGAAGCTATCTGAAAATAGTTTGTTAATATGGTTTTCTTTCCTTCAAATCTTCCTTCTATTTTTGGGATTTCAAATCTTCCGCTAGAAATATCTATTGCTTTAACTTTTTTGTATGCTTCATTTAGTAATTTTTCATAATCCATAAAAATTAGAAAGGAAATTGGTTTATAAGGGTTTTCTATTGCTAATTTAATAAGTTATGATAAATTACCCCAACCACCTAATTTTGCCTGGGCGGGGTTCAAAGACAATTCCTTCTTCAAGTAATTTTTGTATTTCCTGATTGATTATGTCAGGGGAAGTTCCGAGGAGTTTGGAGTTTGTGATGATTTTATCTGTTTCAATGCCCCCATCATTCTCAGAGTCTTTTATTAAGTCCAAGATTTTGTCTTTGATAGATGTTATTTGACTTTTTTCTATAGGTATTGGGTTTTTATTTTCTTTATCAACCTCTAATTTTCTTATAAGTAAGTACCTTGAATCCTTTTCCTTTATTATTTCCGGGGAGATGTAGAGTTCATTGTTAAAATGCCTCAAAACCCCGATAACTATAACTGTCTGACCTTGTGAGAAATCTTGAAGTTTTTCTGTATCTTCTCCAAAAGCCTTTATTTTTATCTGTCCTGAACCATCGTCTAATGTCAGGAATGAATATTTCTTATCACTGTTTTCAGGGCTTTGATATTTGTCAACTATATTTCCAATAATATTAATTCTGATAATTTTCCTGTCTCCTAATTCTAAAAAAGAAAATCTATCCCCCATAATTATTGGTTTTCCAATTAATAAATCTCCTACTCTAAACTTGTATGCAATGTTTCTCTTAAATTGTTGTTCTGGCATTTTTAATTAGGTTAATTAGACTAATCAGGCTTTTCCGACATATCCTCTTTTTGGGACATAAATGTCACCGGCAATGTTTAATTTATTTATTGCATCTTCGATTTCATTTTTATCAAGTTTGCCCTCCAGTTCTTTTTCAATCTCTTCTATCGGAATCAGGTCTCCTAACCTTCCTTCTAATTGACTTATGACATCTCTTACAAGAAAGATTTTTCCCCTTTGAGAGGAAGAGTATTTGCTTCCAATCCTGTCTATATCAAATGTTTTTGATTCATAATCATAACCTACCTGCATTAAGTAATATTTCATTATTCCTATTGCCCTAATCGCATCTTCCTTTGTTACTATATTGCTAAGCCTCATTTTTGCTGAAGCTTCTGACATTCTTATCAATGCCTGTAATTGCCTTGCAGAAATTGGGATTGGTCTTACCATACTTTCAGATGCTACAGGCATATTTCTTAATTCAACATAAAAATTCTTTAATGCTTCAATCGACTCTCCGCTTAATACAGGTTTTATTTTCTGTTTTGCATATGCAACATATTTTCTAAAAAGTTCGGTTGAAATTCTTGTGCTTTCTTCTTTTTTTTGGCTTTCAAATAAGACGTGTCTAGCTATTTTTTCATCTTTTTCTTTGTCGGGAATGTCTCTTAAAGTGAAGATAATATCAAATCTGTTTATAAGTGTTGGAGGGAGGTCAATTTGTTGAGCAACTGATTGATATGGGTCAAATCTGCCAAACTTGGGATTTGCAGCAGCCAAGACAGAAGTTTCTGCTCTTAATGTGGCCTGGACATTTGCTTTTGAGATTGTAATTGTTTGTTGTTCCATTGCTTCGTGCATAGCGCTTCTATCCTGGGGGTCCATTTTTTCAAGTTCATCTATACAGACTAGCCCTTTATTTGCCAAAACCATAGCTCCTGCTTCCAAACTCCAACCTCTCAGATATTCGTCTCTTACTACTGTTGCTGTCAGCCCTGCTCCCGATGTAGATTTTCCTACAACATATCTTCCTTTTGGGGAGATATTTGCCATAAAGGTAAGAGTTACTGATTTTGCCACTCCCGGATCTCCTACTAACAGGATGTGGATATCTCCCCTGCTTTTTTGTCCATCCCTGTAAAATTTTGGAACACCCCCGAATAATTGCAAGACAAGTGAACTTTTTATTTCCTCATATCCCCAAATGCTTGGAGCAATGCTTTTTGCGAGTTCTTCAAAAATATTTGGTTTTGATGAAAGTTCAATAATTTGTTTTTCATCTTCATCATTTATATCCAGTTCTTCGAAAGTTTCTTCCATAGGAATTACATTATTTGAGTCTAGTGCAAGTTCAAGTAATGTTGATAATCCCCCTGAATGGATAGGAACAGGAACTTCTTTTAGAATTCCTATGGCTTTTACCCTGCTTCCAGGAGTTGTTTTTTCTTCCATTCTCGGTTCAACCAAATCCTCTTTCAAGAATACATTTATTCTTTTTGGCTGTTCTCCCCCAGATAATGATTCAGGGGATTCTTCCACAATTAATCTTTGAGTGTCAACCATTTCTTTGCTGATTAATCTAAAACCTCCTCTTCTTCCGCATGAGCATCTCATAGGTTCACGGAATTTTTTTTCTGTTTGTAAAACAGAAATTATAGTGCCACAGCTTGGACATTCAAATTTGGCATTTACAACTTGCGGTCTGACATCAGAAGCCTGCCTGATAATCCCTTCAATTATTATAAGCTCATTTATGTGCTTTGAACGTAAATCCCTTATTTTTATCTCATGACTTGGAGGAAGATTGTATAACCTTACTCTTGTATTGCTAAACAATCCGGATTCTTCAATTGCTACTTCTATCATGCTTAATCCTTCTTCTGGATTTGACAGTATTTCCTCAGCAAGTTTATTTGAAAATTCAAGAAGTTTCATAAAATCCAAAAAAATCACATTATTCCTTTTCCTTAAAGATTCTCCTATTTCTCTTTTATAATAGTCAAAGAAATTTTTTGCCTCAATCATTAATTCTTCTCTTTTTGCCTTTCCCTTTTCCTCTTCAGCCATAATTTAAGAAAAAGATTCAGGTTTTTATAGTTTTATGTAGAACAATGAGATATTAAAGTTTTAAGAAGAAAATTAAGGTTTTATCATCCATTTATTGTCCTTATTACATTGTGGCCCAAGCCAACAGAATATTTGCCAGCCACAGCAAACCTCTCTTTTACACGTTGCAGCATTTGTGCTATAAGACCAACTACTCCACCCAGGACAGTTTCCTGTGTCTGCGCAAACAGTTTGTTCAAATAGAGTTGCAACTTCAGAATATTTTCCCTGATTTCCATTAAGTTTACAATAATCACTCGTGCTTCCAAATGGACACCTTCCACAACCTTCTCCACTCCACCCTAAACAACTACCTGCACCATCGCATGCTTTACTATCCCCCCCACAATTTGTTCCTTTTGCTGTGTTTGTATATGAATTGCAGGTAGGATCAGCACAATTTCCGTTTCCATCACAATATTTTGTTACATCATTGTAATTTCTGCAAGTATTATCAAGAGTATCACAATCTTTTATTCCGCAACTTTTGGTTGTTGGTTCATATTGCGCTCCTACACAATTTCCTGCACAATCTATCGTTCCTGTTTTAATTATGCAAATAGGATCTCCAAAGCCACAACTATTGCCATAATTATTCACACAAGAGAACTTTCCTCCAGAGTTGGCATTTATAGCATCTTGAAGATTCATTCTTGTGCCAATAATAATCTCAACTTCATTTGCAAAATGGCCTCCTTTTGGGAGTTGTGTTGTATAAGACCTTGTTGCTCCATTAGCAAACACATTATTATCCACAGCCTCCTGTAAGGTCATTGTGAATCCATCTTTTACAATTAAAATACTACTTGCGAGATGATAAGTTTTTGGAAATTGAGATTTTGAAAGACATTTTGTTGGAGTAGCGAGACCTGTAATATAAGTATTATCTATTGCTGATTGTAAGGTTACATTGCAATTATTTATTGAAACTATGATTTCTGTATAAGGATGCCCCAAGCCTGTTGTAGTTACAAGAGCATAAACAATAAGTATTCCGGCAAGAAGTAAAACAATTATAGAGCCAGCAATTAACCACCTCTTTTTTTTATTTTTACTCATTACTTAATTAGAAAAAAGAGATATTTAAATTTTACTTATGCAGAATAATTTTTCAAGGCTTCTTTAACATTTTTTAGAAGCTGTCTCATACTGTCTTCAAGTTGCTGTCTGTTTTTTGTTCCTGTACAAACAAGTTTTCCGTTGCTGAAAAGCAAAAATGTAGCATTAGGTTCAATTAATTTGTATACAAGGCCAGGAAATTGTTCTGGTTCATATTCTGTATTTTCCATTTCTAAAGCAAGGAAATTCAAATTAAGTTTTAAATTAATTGTTCCAGAAGCAACAATATTTTGAACCGTTATTTTTGGTTTTGTTGTAATGTTAATGTTTATTTTTTTAAGCTGCCTTATCACAGCTTCTATAACTTTTCTAACCTGTGAGAGTGATTTTGTTCCTGTGCAAACCAAATTTCCGGATGAAAAAACAAGAACAGCTGACTTCGGCTCTTTGATTCTTAAAACTAATCCAGGAAAAGTTTCAGGATTATATTCTGTGTTTGGTTTAGTCCTAGCTAATTTTGTTAACGGAATAGGCTTTTCCAGAGATGTAGTTGCCACAATATTTTGTATTTTATAATTACTTTCAGATTTCTCAACCATTGTTTATTTTATGAAAAAATGATTTATAAACCTTTTATTTTTGTATTAACCATACTGCCAGTTCCTTTTTTGTTTTTTGTAATCTTCTTCAACTTCTTCAAGAGTTGCAATGTCATCTGGACTTCTGTCTGGTCTAAGAGCAGTGAATCTTGGAAATCTTAAAGCAAAACCTGATTTATAATTCGGAGATTTCTGAATTTCCTGGTAAGTTACAGAGACTACAATTTTTGGTTTTATTTCAACTGTTCTTCCTTTTTCTTTTGTTATTAATGGTTTTAGTTTTTCTGTTAATTGTCCAAATGTTACCTTTCCGTCTAGTTCTGCTTTTTCATTTGTAGGGGTTTTTTCTTTTATCCCTGTCCCCATTTTTCCAATTTCAAGAAATTCTCTAGGTTTTTTTCCTTTACACGCGAGAATAAAACTTGACATCCACCCAAAACGTTTCCCCTTTCCGTATTCTGCTCCGACAATTACCAAATCAAGTTCCTTTTCTTCAGGTTTTACTTTTAGCATATGCCCAACCCTGCTTCCCGGCTGGTAAATGGAGTCCAGGTTTTTCATCATTACCCCTTCTTGGTGGTCTTCAAGAGCTTTTTTATAGAATTTTTTAGCCCTTTTTTCATCTCCTGTTATGATTTGTTTTGCATGTATTATTTTATAAGGATTATTACGAATTATCTTTTTTATTAATTCAGTTCTTTTTCTGAAAGGTTCATTTAACAGAGATTTACCATTATAATAAAGAATATCAAAGACATTTATCTCAACCGGAAGTTGTACAACAAGTTTTTCAATATCATATTTCCTTTTAATTCTTTGACTTATATTCTGAAATGGCTGGTATTCTTTTGTTTTTTTATCAAAACCAACAGCTTCTGAATCAAGGATAAAAGATTTTCCTTTTGCATGCTTTTTAATATATTCAACCACATCTGGAAATTGTTTTGTTACATTTTCCAAACGTCTCGTAAATAATACAACATTATTACCTTTTTTATGGATTAACAGCCTAAAACCATCATATTTGTATTCTATTGCACAAGGTTTTCCAAGGGCTTTAAAACCATCCTCAATTGTTTTGGCTTTTTGTGCAAGCATGACTTTTATCGGTTTTCCGATTTCCATTGAGATTTTGTCCAAATCCTTTATTTTTCCTTTTTTTAATGCACTGAAAACCTCTGCTATATCATTTGATTTATCTATTGCATTTTGTATTTTTTTTGAAGCTTCTTTTTTCTCTTCAGATTTGAAAAAAGCAGAAGTCATAGCATCCCTTATAGTGCTTTCTTTAATCCCTATCCTTAAATCTCCAATTAAAGTTCTTACTAGGTATAATGCTTCAACAGGGAGAGCAGAAGTCAAGAGTTCAGTTATCAGCAAAATTTTTTTCTGAACAGTTCCTTTTCCCTTAAGTTCAGGGAGTTTTCTTAAATTCTCGAAAATTTTTTCAGTTGTGAGAAAATTAGATCTAAGTGTAGATTGTTTTTTTTGAGAGATAAGCTTTTCAGCAACTTTTCCTAAATCTCCTATTGACTTCCATTCTTTCACAACTTCATCTTTTTCAGTTCCGGTTGCTTTTGAAATTGCTTTTATTGCAAGCTGATTGCTTATTCCTATCTTTCTTTCATCATATTCAGGGTAAATGTCTCCCAATAAAAGATATAAAACTTCTTTGTCTGTTTCATGAAGAGATTTTAAAAATTTAGAAAGAATTTCAATTTTCTCAAGACGTTTTGTTGTTGCAGAAACTTCTTCATAAAGGTCTGCAAGCTCTTTGTATTTCATAAAAATGAAAAGAAATAAAAGTTTTTAAGTTTACTCTTTATTTGTTAAGCTCTGAACTTCGGCTTTTCCTTTTTCGTTTTCTTCAACCTGTTCTCTGTCTTTTTGCAGAAGTAATGTTTCAAATTCTGCTATATGGGTTTTTTCTTCTTTTGCAATGTCCAATAAAACCTCTTTTATTATCTTGTCTTTTGTCATTGCTGCTAATTGTTCATACAAATTTACAGCATCCAGCTCTGCAATTATTCCAAGTCTTAAAATTTCTTTGTCAATCTCTTCTTTTCTTACCTTTTTTAGGTCAATTGGTTCTTTTGATAACATTTTTTTAATATTAAGGTTATATTTAAATAACTTTTCTCTTTTTATTCTTTTTCATAGCCTTTTCTCTCACTCTTTTTTTCTTAATCCCCTTGCTTTTTTGGCAGCAGATGTCAAACCCCTCATTGCTCTTTTTTTGCTTTTTCCTTTAGCAATCCAGTTTATTGTCTTGTCATTTTTTATTTCTGGTTTTGAAGGGTCAACAAGAATTACCTCATAAAAATAATGAATTCCATCTTTTCCTATCAAATAAGAATTCAGGACTTCAAGGTTTGTGTATTTTTTACCTGCTCTTTGTTCTGCAATCCATTTATAATTCATTTTTAGAGTTTTTCTTGTATGAAGTCTTTTGCTTCTTCTTCCCTTATTAGGACGAGGTCTTTTATGCCCCCCCCTTTTTAATCTAACTCTAATTATTACAAAACCCCTTTTATCTTTATATCCTAAGGCTCTTGCTCTGTCCAGCCTTAATGGTTTATCAACTTTGGTTAAAGCAGGACTTTTACGCCATTCTATCATTCTTTGCCTCAAAACTTTTATATCTGGTTTTTTCCATGCTTGTTTTAAATAATGATATAATCCTCGTGTCATGTTTTATTGAAAAGAATTTGGTTTTTAAAGTTAGTGTTAAATACTTTTAGCAGTTTTGACAAACTTTTTAAAGAAAAGAGGGCTTTGATTTTTAGTGAGCCTGTAGCTCAGCCTGGTTAGAGCACTGGTCTTATATGACAGTAATTCAATTAAGGATTACAGCTAATTCCTTGATTATCTAGGAAAGCCAGGGGTCCACGGTTCAAATCCGTGCAGGCTCATTTTTTATCCCAAATAGCTAATATTTAAAAATCATAAAGATAATATTATAGAATGCCAAAGAAAAAACAAAAGAAATGTGATGATTCAAAATTCTTTGCTTTTTTAGCAATATTTTTGAGCATTGTTGGATTTATAATAGCCCTTCTTGCAAAAAGGGAAGATAAGTATGTTATGTTTTATGCTAAACAGAGTTTAATATTGTTCATTGCTGGGATATTTGTAAGAATTTTAGCGGTCTTATTAGCCATAACAATAATAGGAATAATAGCAGTTCCTGTCGTATGGATAGCTTATGTTGTAATTTGGGTTATAGCGTTGATAAACTCTTTGTCAGGAAAACAAAAAGATACCCCAATAGTGGGAAAATATGCTAAAAGTATAAATCTTTAATTTTCTTTTTTAATATTATTTTTTAGACTAAAAGTTTATTAGTTATCTTTAAAAACTAATATCTGTATTTTTGTATGTGCCCCGGTAGTCTAGAGGCCAAGGATACAGCCCTTTCACGGCTGTGACCCGGGTTCGAATCCCGGCCGGGGCACTTTATGATTTAACATTAAGTTTCTAATATATTCTAAATCTTCTTTGGAATCAATATCTAAAGAAGGCTCGTAATGTTTTGTTTCGACTATCTTCAAGTCAATATCCAAATAATCCGCAGCCATTTTCTCGAGTTCGTTCATACCTAATTTTTGGCTTTTCAGTAAACCGGAAGTAATAAAATATCTTACTAATTTAGAAAAGATTTCAGCAAAAGGCAGTTCTTTTCTTAAATCTCTAATAAGATTTCTCCTTACAACAGGACTCAGAAGTTTTCTATTTCTATATAATATGTCCACAATTCGGTTTAATCTGGATAAGTTAAGTTTTTCTGGGTTTCCCAAAAAGATATTAGCCCATCTGTAATTCCCTTCTTTAAGAGAAAAACATTTACGATTCTGCATCTCATGCCCCCCAAGATATTTTTGTTCTATAACAGACACAAATAATCCATTATCATAGTTTAAACAGTCTTCAATAAAATCATTTATATGTTCTTTTTTTATTAAAGGAATATCACAGCTTAGAAAAACAGCATATCCTTCTGAGTCTGATTCATAATACCCTCTCTGTGCATTCTTAACAAGACTGTCACTGTTTTCAATAATAGAACAATTAGATAATTCGTTTTCTAATTTTGAT
>CAZRCO010000017.1:0-12034 GCA_964598635.1 Candidatus Woesearchaeota archaeon
CAAAGCTTTATAAATCAAATTTCAGTTTCTTTTATTATTCGCAAGTTATTAAAAATAAAACCAAAATTTTTAAACCCCTTTTTTCGATGACAATGCATATTCTTCAGTCGAGACATTCCAAGCTTAATGAAAAAGAGTCCGAAAAAATACTATCAGAATTAAATATATCAAAAGCCCAACTTCCGAAGATTCTCATAAATGACCCTGCTCTACCAGAAGACTGTGGTGTCGGGGATATTATAAAAATAGAGAGAAAATCCGAGGATAGAATTGAAATCTTTTTTAGGGTTGTAGTTTAATCTTCTGTTTGCCAATGGACAAAAATAACCATTTGATTGTGAAAAAATACCTTGAAGATCATTCATTAGTTGAGTCTAACGTTATTTCTTTCAATGAATTTATTCAACAAAGAATGCAGGAAATCGTAAATGAAGTCTCTGAAACAATTGAAGGAGATGATTTTGAGATTACACTAGGAAAAATAGAGGTTGGAAGTCCAAAAGTTATTGAAGCTGATGGAAGTTCTTCTTTAATTACACCTACTGAAGCAAGATTGAGGAATCTAACTTACTCTGCTCCTATTACTCTTGAAATAACTGTAAAAAGAGAAGATCAGGTTGATTCTGAAATAGTTGAAATCGGAAGAATTCCTGTGATGGTGAAGAGTAATATATGTAACACAAATAAAATGTCCAAAGATGAATTAATTGAAGCCGGCATTGATCCTCTTGATCCTGGCGGATATTTCATAATTAACGGAAATGAAAGAGTTATGATTATGGCAGAGGACCTTGCTGAAAATCAGCCATTTATTGAAAGAAACAAAAGTGGGAATTTAACATTAAAGTTGTTTTCATTAAAAGGGACATACAGAATTCCTGTATCTGTTTCTGAAAACAAAGAAGGTATTTTGGAGATTTCTTTCAGCAGATTTAGGGACTTGCCAGTAATAGTAATTCTAAAAGCTCTTGGACTAACAAAAGAATCAGACATTGCAAAATATATAGGAAAAGAGACAGATAATATTATTGTTAATTTATATGAGTATGTAAATCTAGCAACAAAAGAAGATGCTATGTTACATATTGCAGAAAAAACAAATCTTCAGGGGACAAAAAAAGAAATTCTTGACAGGATTAAACAGCGAATGGATTCCTATCTTCTTCCACATCTTGGACAAGGAAAGGAAAATAGAATAGAAAAGGCGGTTACTTTATGTAAATTAATAAAACAATTTTTAACAGCAAAAGAAAATCCTAAATTAGAAACTTACAAAGACCATTATGCAAACAAAAGAATCAGGCTTTCCGGAGACTTATTAGCTACATTATTCAGAGTTAATCTTGGTATTTTGATAAGAGATATACAATATTCTTTGCAAAAATCAATGAAAAGGAAAAAATTCTTTTCAATTCGGGTTATTTCTAAATCAACATTATTTTCTCACAGAGTTGAGTCTGCTATTGCAACAGGAAGCTGGGTTGGAGAGAGGTCAGGAATAACACAAAATATGGATAAAACAAATTATTTAGCAACAATTTCACAATTACAAAGAGTTTCAAGTATGCTGCCAAGTGAACAGGAAAATTTCCTGGCAAGAACATTGCATCCGACACACTATGGAAGATTTTGTCCTATAGAAACTCCAGAAGGAACAGAAATTGGGTTAAGAAAAAATCTTGCAATTCTAAGCAAAGTTTCCACAATTGTTAATCTTGATGAAAATAAATTCATTAAGGAATTGGTATCAATAGGGCTTGACAAAGAATCTTTGGAAGCAATAAAAGGAATAGGTTCAGATGTATTTTTTAATGGAAGATTTATCGGAACTGTTGGTTCCTCAGAAGAATTTGTTAAAGAGATAAAACAAAAAAGAAGAAAGGGGGAATTTCCAATTCAGATGAATGTCAGAAATGACACAGATTTTGGAATAGTAATAATCTCTACAGAGCCGGGGAGAGTGTTAAGGCCATTAATAGTTGTGGAAAATGGAATCTCAAAATTGACAAATGAACTTTTAGTTCAGTTAGAACAGGGAGAAATAAAGTGGGATGATTTAATAAATAAAGGAGTAATAGAATACCTTGATGCATCTGAAGAGGAAAATTCTTTGGTTGCTTTAAATTCTCATGGAATTACTTTAGAACATACTCATTTACAAATAGATCCTATGGATTTACTAGGGGTTGTAACAAGCCTTGTTCCTTACGGAAATCATGACCAGAGTTCAAGACTTAACAGAGGAAGCAAGACACAAAAACAAGCTCTTGGATTATATGCTGCGAATTATTTGTCAAGACTTGACACAGATGTTTCAATTTTACAATATCCGCAAAAACCAATTGTCAGAAGTTTTGTTTATGATACATTAAATACATACCCTGCAGGACAAAACCTTGTTGTTGCAATTATGACATATGAAGGATACAATATGGAAGATGCATTGGTAATTAGCAAAGGAAGTGTCGACAGAGGTATGGGAAGGAGTTTTTATTCTCGTCCATATAGTGCTATTGAAATGAATTATTCCGGAGGATTAAAAGATGAGATTGTTATCCCGGAGAAAGATACTTCTGGTTATAAAATAGAATCAAGTTATAGATTCCTGGAAAAAGATGGAATCATTTATCCTGAAGCTGAAATTAAAGGCGGGGATGTTCTTATAGGAAAAGTATCTCCTCCAAAATTCTTATCAGAAGCCAGAGAGATTTCTGTAAGAACAAAAAAAGAATCAAGTGTGGAAATGAGGCAGGAGGAAACCGGAACTGTTGATTCTGTATTCATTACTCAGGACGTTGAAGGAAATAAAATTGTTCAGGTAAAAACCCGTGATCACAGAATTCCTGAACTTGGGGACAAATTCGCTACTTCTCATGGACAGAAAGGAGTTATTGGAGCAATTGTTCCTGAAGAAGATGTTCCCTTCACTTCCAGAGGTATTAAGCCGGACGTAATGTTCAACCCCCATGGTCTGCCAAGCAGAATGACTGTGGGATATTTGTTGGAACTGCTGGCTGGAAAAGTCGGATGCTTAAGAGGAGAGATAGTTGATGGAACTCCTTTCTCGGGTGAAAGTAAAAAAGGTCTTGAATCACAGTTAAAAGAACTTGGATTTCAGTATGATGGAAAAGAAACAATGTATAATGCAATTACCGGAAAAAGAATGGATGTAAAAATATTTATCGGGAATTTATATTATCTTAAATTAAAATATATGGTTGCTAATAAAATTCATGCAAGAGCTTCTGGAAAAATTGCATTGCTTACAAGACAGCCTGTTGAAGGAAGAGCCCGTGGCGGAGCACTTAGATTGGGGGAGATGGAACAGCAGGCATTAGTCGCGCATGGAGCTTCATTGCTATTAAAAGAAAGATATGATTCAGATAAAATTGTATTACATATCTGTTCCAAATGCGGAGGAATAGCAGTAAATGATACTATCAGAAACAGAATTTATTGTCCTTTATGTAATACTGAAGATGCAGAACCTGTTGAAGTTTCATATGCATTCAAGCTGCTTTTGGAAGAATTACAGGGGTTGCACATTCATACCGGATTTAAATTAAAAAACAAATACGAATAAACCTATAACAAACAAAATGAAACCTGTCAGAAAACAAGTAGAAGAAATAAATTTTTCATTATTGAGTCCTGAACAAATCAAAAAATTATCATCAGCAAAGATAGTAACTCCCGAACTTTATGATATAGATGGTTATCCTGTAGACGGGGGTTTGATGGACTTAAGATTGGGAGCTATAGATCCGGGGGTAAGATGTCGTACATGTGGTGGAAGAATAAAAGAATGCTTAGGACATCCGGGAAGAATCGAACTTGCCCGTCCTGTGATTCATATAAAATATGTTCCTCTTATTGAAACAGGTTTAAGATGTTTTTGTCATGAATGCGGAAAATTATTGCTTAATGATGAATTGCTTAAGAAATATTCTCCAAGCGAGAGAGCAAAGAAAGCGAAAGATGCCAAGAAATGCCCGCACTGCGGAGCAGCTCATGAAAAAGTTAAATTAGACAAGCCATCAAATTTCTACATTGATAAAAAAAGATTATTTCCGACAAGAATAAGAGAAATTCTTAGCAATATTAAGGATGCAGATTTGAGGAAAATCGGGGTGGACCCTGTAACATGCAGACCCGAATGGGCAATTCTGACTTTCCTTTTGGTTCCTCCTGTAACTGTGCGCCCAAGTATTATTTTAGAATCAGGTGAAAGAAGCGAGGATGATTTAACTCACAAACTTTCTGACATAATCAGAGCTAATCAAAGACTTTGGGAGAATTTAAATGCAGGAGCACCAGAAGTTATAATTGAGGACCTGTGGGATTTATTACAATTTCATATTACAACATTTTTTGATAATACTGTTGCAAGAATCCCCCCTGCAAGGCATCGTTCAGGACAGCCATTAAAAACAATTACTGAAAGAATTAAAGGTAAGGAAGGAAGAATCAGAAAGAATCTTGCAGGAAAAAGAGTTAACTACTCTTCAAGAACTGTAATCTCCCCTGATCCTGCAATAGAAATTAATGAAGTCGGAGTTCCTCTTGAAATTGCAAAGATTGTTACCGTTGCTGAAACAGTTAATGATTTGAATATTGAAGAAATGAAGAAATTAATCGGGCGTGGAGAAAGGTATCCCGGGGCAAATTATATTATAAGGCCTGACGGAAAAAAGAAAAAAATCACTCCGGATCTTAAAGCAGAAATTATTGAAGAAATTTCTCCTGGCTATAAAGTAGAAAGACATCTAAGAGAAGGTGATATTGTTCTATTTAATAGGCATCCAAGTCTTCACAGGGGGAGTCTTATGGCTCATTTTGTAAAAATTCTTCCTGGAAGAACATTTAGATTGCATCCTGCCGTAGCATTTCCATATAATGCGGACTATGATGGGGATGAGATGAACATTCACTCCCCGCAAACAGAAGAAGCCAGGTCTGAAGCAAGAATGCTTCTGGACGTAAAAAGAAATTTAATTTCTCCCAAGAACAATACAAATTTAATAGGATGTACTGTTGATGCAATCACAGGAAATTATTTGCTTGGGATAGGGGAATTCTCAAAAGATTATGCTAATCAAATTCTATACAAATGCGGAATAGATGAAAAGATAACAAAGAAAACAATCTCAGGAACAGAACTTTTCTCTAAAATATTGCCAAAAATCGATTTTGAGAATGAATCTATAAAAATTAAAGATGGAAAAATTGTAAAAGGAATAATAGATAAGACAACATTCAGCAGTGAAGATGGAGAAGTAATAAAAGAAATAGACAGAGTTATCGGAAGAGATGAAGCATTTAAATCAATTAAAAAAGCCTTTGATTTGGGAAGAAGTTATCTTTCTGACAGAGGAATAACAATTTCCCTTGGAGATTTGGATTTAAGAGATGAAGTTGTTGAAGCTGGAAATGAAGTTATTAAAAAGGCTGAAAAGAAAACAGAAGAAATAATCGAATCATATAACAAAAATACTCTTGATATAATTCCAGGAAAAACTGCAGAAGAATCTAGGGAAATAAAAATATTACAGACATTAAATGAAGTAAGAACAAAAATCGGAGAAATAGTTAAAAGAGAATTCCCTGAACAAAACCCGGTAAATCACATGATTAAATCAGGGGGAGGGGGAAATATTCTTAATATTACTCAAATGGCTTGCTGTGTTGGACAGCAGGATTTGGAGAGCAGGAGAGTTGATATTGGTTATACAGGAAGAACACTTCCATTTTATCATAAGGGGGATTTATCTCCAAAAGCGAGAGGATTTATTACAAGTTCCTTCATAAAAGGTTTGCAACCTGATGAATTTTTCTTTGGGGCTATAACAGGAAGAGCTACTCTTATGGATACTGCATTAAGAACTCCTAAATCAGGATACTTATACAGAAGACTTGCAAATGCACTCCAGGACTTGAGGGTTGAATATGACGGAACTGTAAGAGACAGCTCGGGAAACATTATAGAATTTGAATATGGGGGGGACGGGTTAGAAGTTTCAAAATTACATCTTAAAGAGAAGATATCCCCCGGAGAATCAGTCGGTATTATCACAGCACAATCTTTCGGAGAGCCGTCAACACAAATGGTTCTAAGAACATTCCACTTCGCAGGAGTTTCCGAGATGCAGGTAACACAGGGCTTGCCACGGTTAATAGAAATTTTTGATGCACGGAAAAAACCATCTTCTCCTAAAATGGAAATCTATTTACAGAAAGAATTTAACAATGAAAAAGATGCAAAAATTACGGCAGAAAAAATAAAAGAAGTAACAGTAAGAGATATTTCTTCGGAAATTAATCTGGATTTTGGAAATAAAAAAATAGAAATAAAAATTGACAAGGAAGGTTTGAGGAGAACCCACACATCAATCAAGAAAATAATTGAAAGACTTAGAGATTTGGGATTTGATGTTAAAGAAAAAACAGATTCAATAATCCTAAATTCTTCTGAATTGGATTTCAAAGGGATATATAAACTTAAAGAGAAACTTAAAAATACAGTTATCTCCGGCACTAAGGGAATTAAGCAGATTTTAATCGTGAAAAGAGGCAAAGATTTTGTTATTATAACCCTAGGAACAAATCTGAAGAAAATAATTGGCATAAAAGAAGTTGACAGGGACAGAACAATCTCAAATGATTTTAATGAAGTTGTTGATATTTTTGGCATAGAAGCATCAAGGCAATTAATAATTAATGAAGTTCGCGATGTTCTTAAAACACAGGGATTGGATATTGATATGAGGCATCTTAAATTAATCGCAGATGCTATGACTAGCACTGGAAGTGTTAAAGGAGTTACAAGAATGGGAATAATAGCACAGAAAAAATCTGTATTAGCAAGGGCAACTTTCGAAACTCCTGTAAAACAATTTGTAAATGCAACTGTAAAAGGAAGCAAAGATAAATTAGCAAGTGTAATAGAAAATATTATTCTTAACCAGCCAGTTCCTGTTGGAACAGGGCTCCCTGGCTTGCTTGTAAAAATTATCGGGCCTTTGACAAAAAAAGAATCTGAAAAGGAAACTGCTGAAAAAGAGATTGTGAAAAAAGTTAATGAATAAATCAATAATTTTATAAAACAAGTTATTTTAAAACTTTTAATTTAATAAGATGGTTAATACTATAAATATGCAGGATATGCGGTATCTGAATTTATTTGGGAAAATCACAAGGGTTAATACGCGGTTTTGTTTTAAATATAATGAATGGATAGTTTTTTGTGTTCCAAGAACACTCATGTCCAAGTCTATTGGTGAAGGGGGGAGGAATGTTAAACAGCTCAGCCAGATTCTTGATAAAAAAATAAAAATTATAGCTCTTCCGAAAGGAATCGGGGATGCAAATAATTTTGTGAAGTCAATAGTCAGTCCTGTAGCATTTAAAGATCTGGAAGTAAAGGATAATCAAATAATAGTCAGTGCAGGAACCCAAAGCAGAGCTGCATTAATAGGAAGAAACAAAAGAAGGTTATTGGAAATGCAAAAAATCATCAGGGATTTTTTCGGAAAAGAGTTTAAGATTGTTTAAATTTTTTGATTTCTTAACAACACTTAAAAACATTTAAAAACCAAATTCATTAATTCTATTCTATGGGATTAAAATCTGCAAAAAAATTAATCAAGAAAAGAAGAAAATTCAGATGGAAAGACAGGAAATATAAAGTGAAAACTCTCGGGCTTTATGCTAAATCTGATCCATTAGAAGGAGATAATCAAGCAAAAGGCATTGTCTTACAAAAAGTTGCAAAAGAAGCGAAACAGCCAAATTCAGCAATGAGAAAATGCTGCAAAGTACAACTTACAAAAAATGGAAAAGTAATTACTGCATTTATTCCTGGAAATCTTGCACAAAAGTTTATTGATGAACATGATGAAGTTATGGTTGAAAGAATTGGCGGAAAACAGGGAAGAGCAAAAGGTGATATTCCTGGAGTCAGATTTCAGATTATTCAAGTAAATGACCAGCCTTTAAGAAGACTTTGGAAAGGCAGGATAGAAAAAGGAAGAAGATAAAATGGTTGGATATGAAATAATTCATGAAGCCGGAACATATCTTGATAGGAAAGCTATAATTTTTTATATGTATAATCCAGAAAGAAGAATAGCCAAAGCTATAACTTTAATCCCTCCAGGAGTGCCTTTGAGAGATATTGGCGGAAGGGCATTGGAAACAGGTTTATTTACGACTAAATTTAATAAAAAAGATATAATTTCAAGATTAAATTATAAACTGAAAAAAATGGGGGTTACAATAAATGACAGAGCAAAAAACAACTTTACCTGTGTTCAAAATTTTTGATTTGTATGACATTTCAGATATACAAATTAAAGATCCAGGGTTAAGGACAATTATAAATCTTGAACCAAAGTTAATTTTGAAATCACAGGGAAGAAATGCGTACAAATTTGGACAGATAAAAATGAACATTGTTGAAAGGCTTATGAATCGTGTAGCAGTTGCAGGACACAGAGGAAAAAAACATAGGATTATCAAAGGAAGAGCTACTGGAAAATATTCAAAGAATATGAAAACTGTTTTGGAAGCACTTAAGATTATAGAGCAAAAAACCAATAAAAATCCTGTTGAAATCTTAGTTCGTGCGATTGAAAATTCAGCTCCTCGGGATGAAATTACTGTTATTGAGTATGGGGGAGCTCGTTATCCTCAGGCAGTTGATGTTTCTCCGTTGAGGAGAGTTAATTTAGCTTTAAGATGGCTCGTGCATGGGGCATCAGACAGAGCATTCAACAAAAAAAAGAATATTGCCCAGGGTTTGGCCGAAGAAATTATGCTTGCTTCACAAAATAACGGAGAAAGTTTTGCAATCAGAAAAAGGAATGAATCAGAAAAACAAGCTGATAGTGCAAGATAAATCTCTTGTAAATTTACATGTTTAAAGGAGAATAAATTGGCAGACGAAAAAACAAAAAAAATTCAGGAATTAATGCATCAGCAGGATAAAATCAGAAACATAGCAATTGCTGCACATATTGATCACGGGAAGACAACTTTTAGTGACAACCTTTTAGCAGGAGCAGGAATGCTTTCTGAAGAAACTGCCGGGAAACAGCTTGCATTAGATTTCCATGCAGATGAAGCTGCAAGAGGAATCACAATTGATGCTGCAAATGTTTCTATGGTACATAATCTTCCTGAAGAAGGAGGAGAATTCTTAATTAATTTAATTGACACTCCAGGACATGTAGATTTTGGGGGAGATGTTACAAGAGCTATGCGTGCTGTTGATGGATGCATTATCTTAACCTGTGCTGTTGAAGGAGTTATGCCACAGACAGAAACTGTTGTAAGACAAGCTTTGAAGGAATTAGTAAAACCAGTATTATTCATAAACAAAGTTGACAGGCTGATTAAAGAAATTAAACTTACTCCCCAAGAAATGGAAAAAAGATTTGTTTCTGTTATTAATCATGTTAATCAGCTTATTGAAAATATTGCTCCGGAAGAATACAAAAGAAAATGGAGAGTTTCTGTTGCTGATGGAAGTGTTGCTTTTGGAAGTGCGTTTCATAACTGGGCATTAAGTTTCCCTTACATGAAAAGAAAAGGAATTACTTTCAAGGAAGTTATAGAAGCGTATGAAGGAGAGGGAGAAAAGTATAAACAGCTTGCAAAAAAAGCTCCTCTTCATGAAGTTGTATTAAATATGACAGTAAGGCACCATCCAAGTCCTGTTGATGCACAAAAATACCGTATTCCTAAAATTTGGCATGGAGAACCTGATAGTAAAATTGGCAAAGATTTAATAAAATGCAATCCAAAGGGAGAGCCTGCTTTTGTCTGCACAAAAATTGTTTTTGATAAGCATGCTGGAGAAGTTGCTGCAGGAAGATTATTTTCAGGAAGATTAAAACAAGGTGATGAAGTTTATATGAATCTTGCAAAAAGAAAAGTCAGAATACAGCAGGTCTCTGTCTATAGGGGAGCTCAAAGATTTGTAGTTGATGAAGCCCCTGCAGGAAATATTGTTGGTGTTGTTGGATTAAAAGATGTTTATGCAGGGGAAACTGTAAGCAGGGATCCTATAGAACCCTTTGAAGCAATTAAACATCTATTTGAGCCTGTTATAACAAAATCTATTGAAACTCTTAAAGCAGCAGATCTTCCAAAACTTGTAGAGATTTTAAAACAGGTTTCAAAAGAAGATCCTTCTATAAAAGTTGAAATTAATGAGCAAACAGGAGAATCTCTTATGAGTGGAATGGGAGAATTACATTTGGAAATTATTGAAAACAGAATTAAAACTGAAAAAGGACTTGATGTCCAAACCTCTTCTCCTATTGTTGTTTACAGGGAAACTGTAAACCGGGAATCAGGTTCTGTAGAAGGAAGAAGTCCAAACAAACATAATAGTTTTTACATGAAAGTTGAGCCCTTAGATGACAAGATTTATGAAGCGATAAAAAATAATGAATTGCCTGAGGGAAGAATCAAGAAAAGAAATGAAGAGGTTTTCAAGAAACTTCAGGAATTAGGCTGGAGGGGGGACGAAATAAGAAACGTTAAAGACATTTACAAAGGAAATATTTTCCTTGATGAAACAAGAGGAGAGGTCCATATTGGCGAAGTTATTGAGATGATTTTGGATGCTTTTGAAATGGTGGTAGACCAAGGCCCGCTAGCAAGAGAGCCTTGCATGAAAGTTAAAGTTTCTTTAGTTGATACAAGATTACACGAAGATGCAATACATCGTGGTCCTGCACAGGTTTATCCTGCTATAAGAGAAGCAATAACAGAAGCTATGAAAAAAGCTAATGCCTCCCTTCTTGAGCCGTTACAGATTCATCTTATTGAAATCCCTGATAGATTTTTAGGAGAGATGACAAAATTAATTGGAAGCAAAAGAGGACAATTAATAAATGTTTCACAGGAAAAAAGTATGGTTGAAATAAAATCAAAAATTCCTGTTGCAGAGATGATTGGATGGAGTTCTGATTTACGTTCAGCTACAGAAGGACGTGGAGTAAGCAGTTTAATGGACCAGCAGTTTGAAAAAGTTCCTGCATCTCTACAAAGTGATGTGATTAAAAAAATCAGACAAAGAAAAGGTTTAAGTGAGAATCAGTAACAACAACCAAAAAACCTCAAATCAAAACCAAAAAATTTTACAACAAAAATCTGAAAGATTTTTGGGTATAAAGATTTCACAAAAATGCAAATAGAAATCTTTATAAACTAAATTTTTTTTAGAATTCTATTAAAATTTTCTAACGAAAATTTACATTATAAAACCGTTCCAATTATTCGGAACAAATAACAAAATGGCTAGAGAAAAACCAAATATGAATGTGGTCTTCGTCGGCCACGTCGACGCTGGAAAGTCAACTGTAGTTGGGCAGCTATTGTTCAGTACAGGTCTTGTTTCTGCACAGGAAATGGCTAAGCACAAACAGGAAGCTGAAAAACACGGAAAAGCCGGTTTTGAATTCGCTTATGTTATGGACAAAATCAAAGAGGAAAGGGAAAGAGGAGTTACTATTGATTTGGCTTATAGAAAAATATTAACTCAAAAATATCAAATCACAATCATTGACGCTCCAGGACACAGAGATTTTGTTAAAAATATGATTACAGGGGCAAGTCAGGCAGATTCTGCATTCTTAACTATTGATGCTAACAAAGGAATTGAACCCCAGACAAAGGAACATCTATGGCTGTTGAGAACAATGGGAGTCAGGAATGTTGCTTGCTTAATTAATAAAATGGATACTGCTGGTTATGATGAAGCCAAATTTAATAAAGTTAAAGCTGATGTTGAAATTTTAATGAAACAGGTTGGTTATGATGTTTCAAAAATTAATTTCATTGCATCTTCTGGGTTAAAGGGAGATAATGTTGCTAAGAAATCAGAAAATATGCCATGGTATAAGGGACCAACAGTCCTGGAACAATTTGATTTGTTCCCACAACCGGAATTGCCGGTTAATTTACCTATGAGAATGCCTGTTCAGGATGTTTATGAAATCACAGGTATCGGAACAGTTCCTGTTGG
>CAZRCO010000018.1:0-11665 GCA_964598635.1 Candidatus Woesearchaeota archaeon
GTAGGTTGGAAACACCTGTTCCCATTCCGAACACAGAAGTTAAGCTTCCTATGTTAATGGTGTTAGTTTCTCACCAGAAGCCAAGCCATTAAGCTGTCCTCCATAAATTTATAAAAAATATTTCTGTTCTTTTCCTATGTCTAAAAAATTAAGCAAAACAGAAGTTAAAAAGAAGATTGAAGAATTCTTTTCAAATATTAAAAACAAATCTCCTATACAAGTTAAGAAAATAAAAAAATTAGCAATGAGACATAACATTAAATTAGGAGACTTAAGGAAAATGTTTTGTAAAAAATGTTTTATGCCCTATAAAAATCCAAAAACAAGAATGAAAAATAAGATGAAAAGTGTAGCTTGTGAAAATTGCGGTTACATTTCAAGATGGAGGATGGATAATTAACTTTTCTTGAATTTCCCAACCAGTTCAATCAAATCTGTTTGCCCAAGGAACATTGATCTGCAGCAATACCTTTCTAATCCTAATTCATCCAAAACTTTTTTAGAATTTTCTCCTTTTGCAATTCTCCTTTTATATTCCTCCCACAAATGGCCAATAGGTTTTCCACAACTGAAACATCTAACAGGAATTATCATAATAAAAAGGGAAGAAACATATTTAAAAAGCTTTTCATCTTACTCTAAACCTAACGATTATGCCTCTGTTTTTTATCTTTCCTCTTTTTTCTTATCCAGAAAATAACAAAAACAATAACTCCAATAAGAATAAGATATATCCAAAAGCTGCCTCCGCTTTTTTTTGTTGCTTGGAAATAACTTGGTTCAAAAAAGACACTTTTATTAATTGACCTTCTTTCATTTACTTGGTCTGTATATATTATAGTAAGATTTATCTCTCCTCTCTTTAGTTCTGCATTAAATGTAAATGTCTCTTCTTCATTTGAATCGAGAGAGCCGATAATCATTCTTGGTCCTTTTCTTAAAATAACATTTTTCTGTTCAGGAATTTCTATTGTCAGAGCTTCAACGTTATGCTCTCCAATATTAAGTATTTCAAAAAGTATTTCTTTATTTTCCTTATCATAATCCTTTACAGAAACTTCAAAATCAGTTCTTACATCTTCTACACTTATATTAAATTCTTTGGAAAAATATGTATCCCCCATAGAAACTCCTTTATTGTATCTAACTTCTAATTCTTTGCTTCCATCTAATGCATTGGAATTAACCATTAATTTGTAAGGAACTATCCATTCTTTTTTATATCCCTGAATATATGTACTTCCCTGAAGGATTCTCTGTGCTTCTTCTCCTTCTTCTAGAGAAAATGGGTATTTTGGAATCAATTCAAAAACCGCTCCCCCACAATCAGGATTTTCTACGCCTGAAACTTGAAAAACTAATTCCACATATTCTCCAGGCAATGCAGGATATGGGTCCTGATTCACAAGTTCTACTCCTAATACACAGGTTGCACTTACAAATTGTAAGAAAAATATAAATACAACTAAAATCCCTACAAAGTTTATTAATTTTCTTTTCACCATTTTTCATAACATTTATATTCTACACCTTTATAATAATATAAATTTATAAAGATTACTAAAAAATGAAATCGGAAATAATAAGGCTTAATCATGTTCATAAAAATTATATTTTGGGGGATTCTGTAATTAAAGCTGTTTCTAATGTAAATTTAACAATTTACAAAGGAGATTTTATAGCCATAGTCGGACCTTCTGGTTCTGGAAAATCAACATTAATGAATCTTGTTGGTGCTTTAGATTTAGCCACAAAAGGAGATATTTTCTTAGACGGAAAAAATATAGAACATTTAGAAGAGTCAGAACTGGCGACGATAAGGGGGAGCAAAATTGGTTTTGTGTTCCAGACTTTTAATTTAATTCCGACATTAACTGCGCTTGAAAATGTCTCTCTTCCTATGATTTTTCAGGGATATTCTAAAATACAAAGGCTAAATAGAGCAAAGAGCCTGTTGGAGAACGTTGGTTTGGGGGAAAGGATGAGCCATTTTCCAGGTGAATTGTCCGGGGGAGAGAGGCAGAGGGTTGCAATTGCGCGTGCACTTGCAAATGACCCAGAAGTTATTCTCGCAGACGAGCCAACAGGGAATCTTGACAGTAAAACAGGAGAGCATATCCTTAGTATATTAAAAAAATTGAACAAGGAAGGAAAAACAGTAATCATAGTAACACATAATTTGGAAATGGCAAAAATGACCCAGAAAATAATTAAATTAAAAGACGGAGCAATAAAAAAATGAAAGATTTTTTCTTTCTTGCATTTAATAATCTTAAAAGGCGTAGATTGCGAAGCTGGCTGACAATTCTCGGAATTTTTATAGGAATTGCTGCTGTTGTTTCCTTGATTTCCCTAGGACAAGGATTGCAGAGTTTTATCCATGAACAGTTTGAACAGGTTGGTGGGGATAAAATACTTATCTCGCCAAAAACCCTGACAGGAATGTCTGGTTCTGCTACAGAAGAAGAATTAGTTCTTACTGAAAATGATTTGGAAGCTGTAAGACGTGTTACAGGTGTTGAAGGAGCGGAAGGAGCTGTAACAAGAAATGGTGTTGTAAATTATAAAAAAGAAAGTGAGGTAGTAACAGTAGCAGGATTAAATGAAGAATATATTGAAATTTTTGGAGACATAGATGCTCTTAAAATAATTGAAGGAAGACAGTTAAGAGATTCTGACAAGTCTAATGCTGTTGTTGGATATAATCATGTTTTTGGAGATTTATGGGATAAAGATTTTAAGGTGGGTGATAATTTAGAAATAAAAGGAAAAAAGTTTGAGGTTATCGGAGTTTTGAAAAAACAAGGAAATCCTGTAGATGATAATGCTGTCTGGATGGAAAAAGAAACTTTCAGGAATTTATTTGACGTCGGGGATAATGAAGGAATAATTACTGTAAAAGTCAAGGAAAGTTTTGATCCTGAAAAAGTTGCGGAAAATATTAAAGAAGAACTTAGAGAAACAAGAGATGAGGAAGAGGGGCAGGAAACATTTTCTGTTCAAACATTTTCTCAGTTGCTACAAACTTTTACTGATATCTTCGCAGTTGTTCAAGCTGTCCTTATTGGAATTGCGGCAATTTCCTTGCTTGTCGGCGGAATCGGAATAATGAATACAATGTATACATCTGTTTTAGAAAGAACAAAAGAAATCGGAACTATGAAAGCAGTGGGAGCAAAAAATTCTGATATTCTCTGGATATTTTTATTTGAATCAGGTCTTTTGGGGCTTGTCGGCGGAGCTATTGGGATTGCTCTGGGAATCGGAATTGGAAAAGCAGTAGAATATATTGCAACAGCCCAACTCGGAACACCCTATCTCACAGCAGTGTTTGGTCTTCCTTTAATAATCGGCTCTTTGGTTTTCTCATTTGTTGTTGGATGTCTCTCTGGAATTCTTCCGGCATTACAGGCTGCTAAGTTAAAACCGGCAGTAGCTTTAAGATATGAATAGTTTTAATTTAAGTATGATTACAAAACTTTAAAAATTAACTTTATCTTACAGTTAATTCAGATGGCGAAAAAATGTATTTATTGTGGAAAAGACATTCATGATGAAAGTGTTGTTGACTTTTGTGAACGGTGTGGCAAGGGTGTTTGGGGAGAAAAAATGTTCAATGCAATAGTTCAAAATATGGAGGAAGCTAGGGAAAAGGGGGATCTTTGTTATATGAGAACTCCTTCTCAAATTCTTAGTGATTCCGAAGACAGATTTAATTGATTTTTTTCAGTTGATTTTCTTAATTAATAATAAAGCATAATTTTTTAAATTAGATATTTTTGAGTAAATTATGGCCAGAAGAAAGAAAGTCAGGACAAGAGGAAAACTTAAACTTAGTCAGTACTTTCAAACCCTTAAAAAAAATGACAGAGTTGCAGTTATAAAAGAACCTTCAATAAATTCAAATTTCCCTCCCAGACTTCAGGGGAAAACGGGGGTAATTGAAAGTAAAAGAGGAAAAGCATATTTTGTCAGAATTAAAGATCAAAATAAAGAGAAAAGATTTTTAATTGAACCAATCCATTTAAAAAGAATAAAATAAACAAAGAATTAAGAAAAATGATAAAAAATCAGACACCTTTAAGTATGGCTGAAGTAGCTGAATATGTTAAAAAGGCTGAAGCTAGTGAAACTGATTTAATTGGATTTATAAAAAAATTTGGAAAAATAAATCTGAAAAAATCACTTGAACTAAAGAAAAAACTCCAGGAATTAAATTTAATGAAATTAAATGAAGAATATATAATCAAGATAGTTGATTTAATGCCAGAGAACCCAGAAGATTTAAATAAAATTTTCGCAGATGTTAGTTTGGACGAAGATGAAAAAAGAAAAATACTTGAAACTGTTAAACAATTCAAATAAGAAAGATGGAAAAAGAAGAACATGTAATAGTATTAGAATATTTGCCGAACGGGTACCCTTTAGAGGGAAAAATGATTCCCATAGTCCAAGCTATCGGAGAGAAAAATTTAACACTTTTGGAACTAGTTCCGAGGAGGGGGGTGCACTTGGAAATTGGGGAGAGAGTTTATATTGGTGACGGAAAGAGAGATAAAATATACTATATTCTTGGAAGACTTCACAGAGAAAAATTAACTGAATCTGCTAAAATTAATTTGCAAGAATTTATAAAGGATGCAGTAAAGAAAAGGGAACAGGAATTTGTTAATTTCTTCAACAAATCAGAAGCAATAAATAAGAGAGTTCATCAGATAGAGCTCCTTCCGGGGATGGGAAAGAAACATATGAAAGAAATAATAAATAAACGAAAAGAAAAACCTTTTGAAAGCTTTGAAGATATGAGAAAAAGAATACCAAACTTACCGGATCCACAAAAAGCTGTTGAAAAAAGGATCCTTCAGGAATTAACATCTTTGGAAAGATATAATTTATTTGTGAGATAAAATGAAAGAAAACCAAACTGAAAAAAAATCACAGGAAAAATATGAAGAAAGAATAATTAGAATCTTATCTCAAGACATACCTGGAAATATGGCGATTTATCCTGGGTTGACAAGAATTAAAGGAATATCTTGGGGGATATCTAATGCTATTTGTGAAAAATTAAAACTTGACAAAAATCAAAAATTCGGTTCTTTAACAAAAGACGAAATTACAAAGATATCTGATTTTATTAAAAATCTCAAAGTTCCAGGATATTTAGCTAACAGGAAAAAGGATCCTGAAACAGGAGAAGACAGACATCTGACTGCAGTTGATTTAGAATTAAGAAGAGATTTTGATATAAAAAGGCTTAGAAAAATCAGGAGTTATCGGGGATTGAGACATACACTAGGACTCCCAACAAGAGGACAAAGAACAAAAGGGCATTTCAGAAAAAATAAAGGAAAAAGTGTGGGAATTAAAAAGAAATCTAAAAAGACACAAATAAAATGAAAAGGAAACATAAATCGTATTCAAAACCCAAAAGACCTTTTGAGAAATCAAGGATTGAAGAAGAAGCTAAGATAAAAGAAAAGTTTGGATTGAAAAACAAAAAAGAAATCTGGAAAGCAGAAGCTAGGATAAAGTCTATAAGGGAAAAAGCAAAAAACCTAATTGGTTCAGAGGCAAAAGAACAGGAAGCCTTATTTAAAAGACTTAAAAAAATAGGTTTTGATGTTAATTCAATCGCCGATGTCTTATCATTAAATAAAGAAGACTACCTCAACAGAAGACTTCAGACTATTGTTTTGAGAAAAAAGATAGCTACAACACCTAAAAATGCCAGGCAGTTAATTGTCCATAAAAAAATTTTGGTTGGTGATAATATTGTTAACAGCCCTTCATATCTTGTTCCTGTAAATCTGGAAAATAAAATATCTGTTAAGAAAAAAGAAAATGGAGAAAGAAGAAAGTAAAATAAAAACCAAAACTCAGAAGGAAGAAAAAGAAGCCATAGTAAATATTTATACTTCTTTTAATAATACAATTGTTCATGTCACTGATATGTCCGGAAGGACACTTTCAAGAGTTAGTGGAGGAATGGTTACAAAACACAGCAGATTAAAAGCTAATCCAACTGTTGCTATGTTTATTGCCAAAAGAGTCACAGAAAATATAAAAGACTTAGGGATTAAATTATTGTATGTCAGGATAAGAGCGAAAACAGGAAATCCCACGCCAGGACCAGGAGCACATTCAATAATAAAAAGTTTGTCGAGGTCAGGATTTAAAATATTGAATATATTAGATATAACGAAAATCCCCAGAGGGGGGCCTAAGAAAAAGGGTGGAAGAAGAGGGAGAAGGGTTTAAAAATCAATTTCCCAGTTTAATAATAAGTGATGAAAATGAAAATTATAGAACAAAAGGATAATCAAATTGTATTTACAGCAGAAGTAAATGAAAGTGTAGCAAATGCTATAAGGAGGTACATATATCAAGTTCCAATTCTTGCTGTTGATGAATTAGAGATTTATAAGAATGATTCTCCGTTATATGATGAAACAATCGCTCATAGAATGGGCCTTATTCCATTAAGAACAAGCAAGTCAATAAAAGAGAAAACAAAAGCAGAGCTAAAACTAAATGTAAATAAGGAAGGGATGGTTTATTCTGGAGATATGACTGGGGATGCTAAAGTTGTTTATGATGAAATTCCAATAACTTCTCTGAATAAAGGACAAGAGCTTGAACTCACTGCAATAGCAAAAGTTGGAAGGGGAAGTGAACATTCAAAATTTTCTGCGGGTTTGCTTTTTTACAGGAATGTTGTAGAAATAACAACAGACAGTTCTTTGAGAGAGAAAATAAGAAGTGCCTCCCCTGACAATGAAATAATAGAAAAAGGCAATGAAATTACAATTATTGATAATAGGAAAAAGGAAATTTTAGATATCTGTGAAGAGATTTGCAGGGAAAATGGAAAAAAACCTAATGTTGAATTTAAGGATGATTTGGTAATTACCTTGGAATCTTTTGGGCAAATGGATGTAAAAGATCTTCTTCTTAAAGCATTAGATGTTTTTAAAAAAGACCTTGCTGGGGTTTCTAAAAAAATCAAATAATTAAGTTTTAATATACTTCTTCAATACATATAATATGCGGAGATGCCGGAGTGGTCAAACGGGCGAGATTAAGGCTCTCGTGGCTTAGTGCCTACCTAGGTTCGAATCCTAGTCTCCGCATTTCTGATAATTTTGTGATAAAAATCTTTATAAATGAAGATTATCTTAAAATTTTACCTGCGAGTCAATATGCTCGGCGTTAGCAGGAAGTTATACTTCTGCTAGCTGTTAAGATTATAATTAAAATGGTTAAATCAAAAACATTAATAGAAAAACAGATCAAAAGGAAATTAAATCCAGAGTTAGTTGAAACTGTAATTGCTGCAAAAAAGAACAAGCCTTGGTTAAAAGTTGCTGCAATACTTTCTGGCAGGAGAAAAAACAGGATAAATATTAACCTTGATAAAATAAATAAAGAAATAAAAGATGAAAAAACAATTGTTATTCCAGGAAAAGTTTTATCTATGGGTGAAATTGATAAAAAAATAAAACTTGTCGCATTAGGTTTTTCAGAAAGTGCAAAAAGAAAATTATTAAATACAGGCTGTAAAATGTCAAGTATAATTGAAGAAATTAAATCAAATCCAGAGGCAAAAGGAATAAAAATAATCAAAGGAAAATGAAAATAATAGATGCGAAAGATGCTGTTTTGGGAAGATTGGCAAGTTATGTAGCTAAAGAAGCATTGAAAGGAGAAGAAATAGTTATTATAAATTGTGATCAGGTAATAATAACAGGAAATAAGAGAAACATTAAAGAAAATTTTGAAGCTAAAAGGAGAAGGGTAGGAAGCGGACAAAAAGGTCCTAAATATCCAAGAACAAGCGAGAAAATAGTTAAAAGAGTTATTCGTGGAATGATCCCAAATCATAGGAAAGGTCGTGGTAAGGAAGCTTACAGAAAGATTAAATGTTACGTTGGAATCCCTGAAGAATTTCAGGATTCAAAAAAGATTAGTGGAAAAAGGGAAAAAAGAAGTAAATTTTCTAAGCTAATAGATATAAGATGATAAAAGGAATAATATTCACTTCTGGAAAAAGAAAAACTGCAGTTGCAAAAGCAAAGATTAGTGAAGGAGATGGTAAGATAACTATTAACGGAAAGGATTACAGAGTTTTACATCTTTTTGACAGGTTAAAAATAGAAGAGCCCCTTAGAATCGCTGCAAAAGTACTTGGAACTGAAAAATTAAATTTTGATGTTTCTATTGGTGTTAGGGGTGGAGGAGCCAAAAGCCAAACTGAAGCTGCAAGACTGGCATTAGCAAGAGCAATTATCAAATTCACAAATTCAAAAGAATTGGAAGAAAGTTTTTCTGAATATGACAGGAATCTTTTGGTTGCAGATGTAAGAAGAAAAGAAATGTATACTCCTGGAGACAGTAAAGCCAGAAGGAAAAGACAAAAATCATACAGATAATTGTTCTTTTTTCTGGATTTTTTCTAATTTATTCTGAACATGGTTAAATAATGTGGATGAAATTAAAGGTTGGTGCGTTCCCTCATAAATTTGGTTATTAAATTTTATCTTCCCCAAATAAGTGAAATTTTTTAAAATTTTTTTTAATCCATTGACTGAAAGGCTATGTTTCCTAGCTAATTGCCTTAAACTAATATCTTTTTTTAAAAACTCCTCAAAGATTTCTTCTACTTCCTTCCAGTTCTCTGCCGGAACAAGTTTTTTGTTTTGAATTTTATATCCAAAAGGAGCTCTTGACATTAATTCTCCTGTCATGGCTTTTTTTATCATTCCATGTTTTTGGTTTTCTCTTAATCCTTTAAGCCTTTCAACCTCTTTTCTTAGTTCTTCATTCTCTTTTTTTAAAGATTCCAAAGTCTGTTCATTCTCTTCCATTTTTACTTTTTTTATTTTTCCCCATTAATTCTCTTTGATTTAACATCATTAAAATTACTGCAGGAATTATAAATAACCAGTGAACTGTGATTGCTAAAATAACAAAAACAATTGCAATTAGTGCAAAAATAACTACTTTAGAATTCTTTATTTTTAACATTCTTTAGCATTCTCCAAAAGTATAATATTTTACATCTTCATTAATACAGGCAAAACAAGAATTACTGTAAGATTTTATCTGATTTCCATTGTTATCATATCCACAAACAGGCTGATAGACTTGGATACATGCTTCTGCATTTCTGTCTTCCGAAACGCAATAAAATTTATCTTTGATTTCTTCAACAAAGATATTTCCTGTCTTTTCATCTCTGCATTGTCTTGGGTAAGATCCCATAACAGGATTTCCTGCTAAGACGCAAGATTCAAAATTTTTGATTTCTGCAGTTTCTAAAGGTTTTTTTACAAATGAAAGAACAATGATTGAGACAGTCAAAATTAATAATAAAAAAAGCGTTATATCAATCCACTTAATCCTTTTACTTATTCTCATCGCTCTAAAAAACAAATAAGGTTTTTATTTGTTTTTATAATCCTTTTTCTTTTAGTCTTTCCTGAACTTGCTTAAATAAATTTTTGTCTAAGATAGATTCGTGTTGACCATCATTTTCTTTATTTGCAAACTTAACTTTCCCAACATATGTTGTATTCTGTAAAAGTTTCTTAATTCCCGCAGTAGTCATACTGAACTTTTTTCCTAATTGCGTTAAACTTATTTCGTTATTCAAGAATTCATTGAAAATTTTTTTAACCTCTTGTGCCTGCTCTTCATCTATTAATAGCTTTTTATCCACTAATCTATAACCCCTTGGAGCTTTTGTTATAAATCCTCCTTCTTTTGCCTTTCTTTCCATACCAAAGATAGTCCTATCCCCAATTATATTTCTTTCAAATTCTGCAAATGCTGAAATAATATGAAACATTAATTTTCCACTGGCAGAAGCAGTCTCAATCTTATCTTGTAATGAAACAAAATCAACATTCCAATCTTTTAGTTTATCTATTGTCAGAATCAAATCTTTTAGACTTCTTGAAAATCTATCAAGCTTGTAAATAAAAATAGCAGAAAATTTCTTTTTTTCTGCATCTTCAAGCATTTGCATCATTTCTGGCCTGTGCTTTAAATCTTTAGCGGATTTTCCTTCATCTCTGTAAATCTTAAAAATTTCATATCCTAATGCCTTTGCATAATTTTCCAAAGATTCTTGTTGGGCATTTAACGAAAAACCTTGTTGAGCTTGTTCTTGGGTTGAAACACGTACATAAATGGCTGCTAAAGGCTTAGTTGGGGTCATTTTTTGATTAAAGAGTCAATTGCTCTATTAAGATATATTTTTTCTTGCATTTTCTCTCTTTTATATGTAAACTTAGGGCATTTTATAGCTTGTTCACGTATATTTAGGGTGCCCTAAGTATATAAATATTATGCTGAAACACAGAAAAAAGGGCTAAAAAGTTGTGACAATATAGGTTGTACGAAGTATTTACTTATAAAATGGAATTTTTAAGAATCATGATAATGAAATGCTTCTATTTCTTCCTCTGTGCACTTAGGTGAGGTTTGTGGAAGCCGTTCTAAAATAGAATGTCCGAATGCTATTTGTTTTTCTAGAGAATTTAGATATGTTTCAAGATTATATATTCTAAAAAGTTTTTTTGCCTTTTTTGAAGTTAGTCCAGCGGATAATAGACCAGATGAGTAGATTATCCAATCAAATTTTTCCGCCCAATGCCCGGGAATTTTTCTGGATTTTTCAATATAAAATAAAATTTCATTTCCCTTTTTAATAGGAATATAGAATCCTTCTTCAATTTCCTGCCTTTCAAAATCCAAATACCGCATTTTTATCCGAAATTCTAAGAACTTTTTAACAATTTCTATAATAAGGCATATACATTTTCTAGCAAATTTTTCTATCAATCTTTATTTGCCTAGCGGATGTGCACTAAGGTAATGTTAGTGAATAAGAAAAGATTTAGAGCTGTTTAAGGGTGTTTAAACAGCTGTTTAAGGGTGTTTTTTGGTAAAAATCACTATTTTTCGGTGGATTTTTTAGAAAATCCATTTCTTGTTTGTTAAAAATATCGACGTAAAAAATATAATTTTCTCGACGGAAGCAAAAGATTTTTAAAGAAAATAATCTAAAATTAATTATGTTTGGATGGTTTTTTAGAAAAAAAGAGGTAGAAGAGATAAAAGAGTCCACTAAAAAGGGGTTTGAAGACGTTAAAAAGGACATGAATTACATTAATAATTTAATTGATATGCTGAATTCCAGGAAGAATTTACAGGATAAAGAAATTGAGATTATTAAAGAAGATTTATCGTCGATAAAAAATGAATTAGAAAATATCAGAAATGTGGTTTCTTTCATAGGACAAACAAAATCAAACAGGGTGTTTAAAACATCCCAACAGCTGTTTAATAAACAAACAGCTGTTTATCCTGTTCAAACGGCTGTTCAAACGGCTGTTCAAACACCAAATTTTGAACAATTTTCTATAACCGAAAGAGCAATATTATGGATTCTATTAAATACAGATATGAAGTTAAGTTATGAAGATTTAGCTGCAATGTTAGGGAAGGAAAAATCGACAATTAGGGGCCAAATTAATATCATAAAACAGAAAAGTGAGAGTTTATTAGAAGAAATGATTGAAAATAATGGGAAAAAAAGAGTGTTTATACCTGTAAATATAAAAGAAAAACTGTTAAAAAAATCAAAAGTGAGAGTTGA
>CAZRCO010000019.1:0-9536 GCA_964598635.1 Candidatus Woesearchaeota archaeon
AGGTCTTGGAATCTGTTAAAAAGGGCAAGAAAAGTTATGTTTTTGTTGCAGAGGAAAATGGATGTTTAATTGGTTATATTTATGGAAAGTTATATGGCTATTTCAAAAATTTTCATGGATATGTAGAAGGCATATTTGTCCTTAAGGATTTTAGAAAAAAGGGGGTTGGAAAACAACTAATGAAGGAATTTATTAGAGTATTAAAAAAAAGAGGGATAAAGAGTATTAGATTAAGTGCGGATATAAAAAATAAACAGGCAATTGATTTTTATAAAAAATTAAATTTTAAATTGGAGCATTACGAATTTGAGAAGAATATAAAATGAACAAAGCAATAATCTTTGATTCAAGCACTTTGATAAGTTTTGCAATGAATGGGTTATATGAGGAAATCAGAAAGCTAAAAGGTATCTTCCAGGGGAAATTTCTTATAACTCAGGAAGTGAAAAAAGAGGTTATTGATGTTCCTATAAAAATAAACAGGTTCAAATTTGAAGCTCTTAAAATTAAGAGCTTATTGGAAGATAAAACACTCGAAATGCCGTCTTCATTAAAAATTAGTGATGGGGATATTTCAAAAAAAACCCTAGAAGTTTTAAATATTATAAATTCAGCCTTCAGAGGAGACCACAAAAATATTCATTTAATTGATTCTGGAGAAGCATCATGTTTGGTGTTAAGCAAAATCCTCGCGGATAAAGGAATTGATAATGTAATAGCAGTTGATGAAAGAACAACAAGAATGGCTGTTGAAAAGCCTGAAAACTTGAGGATTTTTCTTGAAAAAAAATTACATACACAAATAAAAGCTGATATAGAAAAAATTAAACGTTTTGGTGAGTTTAAATTAATACGCTCAACAGAATTGGGATATATATTATGCAAGAAAGGACTTTTGAAATTAAAGAATGGTGTTATAGAAAGTCTCCTTTATGCATTAAAATTCAAAGGAGCTTCTATTTCTGATGACGAAATAAGAGAAATGAAAAACCTGTCATAGAAAAGCATAAAAAACAATTTTTTATAATATACTTGAGGGTGCGTAGGCTAATGGCAGACTACCTGGCTCCAGACCAGGAGATGGGGGTTCGATTCCCTCCGTGCCCACTTTTAAGATGAATATCATATTTGTAAGACATGGTGAATCAGCACATAATGCAAAAATAAGTGAAGAGGGAAATTCTAGTTTAACAGAAAAAGGAAGAAAACAAGCAGAACTTCTGGGAAAAAGACTCAGAAAATATAAAATTTCAACTATTTATACAAGCAATCTCTTAAGAGCAAAAGAAACTGGAGAAATTATTTCTAAGATTTTAAAAATTCCTGTTAAAGAAAATCTTGAAGAACTTGATGAATATTCAAGTAACCATTTAAGATCTGTTCTTAGAGCATTGATTAGAAGAAAAACGAGCAGGAGATTAAAGAGATTAAAAAGATTTTTAAATAAAATTTCAGAAAAAAGAGAGGAAGAAAAGACAATCTTAATTATTGCTCATGGGGTTACAAATAGGATAATTATGGGATATCTATCTCAAATTCCATTAAGAAAACAATTACTTAGATTCAGCCAGGAAAATACCTGCTTAAATGTATTAAAATGGAAAAAAGAATATAATAATTGGAATATTAATTGTATAAATGATATTGAACATCTCCCAATAAAACTAAGAAGTAAAAATGAATTAAGATGAAAGAAATATATTTGGATAATGCGGCAACAACAAAAGTAGATGAAAAAGTGTTAAAAGAAATGCTTCCTTATTTTACTGAAAAATATGGGAATGCTTCTTCAACTCATTCTAAGGGCATTGAAGCAAAAAAGGCATTGGAAAAAAGCAGACAAACAATAGCAAGGTCAATTAATGCTAACAGAGATGAAATAATCTTTACATCAGGAGGAACAGAATCAAATAACTTTGCTATTAAGGGATTATTTTTTTATAATAAAGAGGCAGGCACAGGAAAAAATCATATTATTACAACAAGAATTGAGCATGATTGTGTTTTAAACACATGTAAATGGCTTGAAAAACAGGGGGCACAAGTAACATATCTTGGTGTTAATAAAGAAGGATTTGCAAATCCAAAGGATATTGAAAATGCAATTACAGAGAAAACCTTTTTAGTTTCGATTATTCATGGAAATAATGAAATAGGAACAATTCAGAATCTAAAAGCAATTGGTGAGATTTGCAGAAGAAAAGGAGTTTTATTGCATACAGATGCCTGTCAAAGTTTTACAAAAGTTCCAATTGATGTTAAAAAACAAAACCTGGATTTGGTAACATTAAATTCTCATAAAATTCATGGTCCTAAGGGTGTTGGAGCTTTATATATTAGACAAGGGATAAAAATAATTCCTTTGGCGCACGGAGGAGGACATGAGAGAAATTTACGAAGTGGAACTGAAAATATTTCGGGAATTGTTGGTTTTGCAAGGGCAGCGGAAGTTACCAGTTCAAAAGACATAAGAAAAATGACTGAACTAAGAGACAAATTAATTGAGGGGGCTTTAAAAATTCCGGGTGTAAAGTTAAACGGACCAAGAGAAAATAGATTATGCAATAATGTAAATCTTTTATTTGAAAACCTTGACGGAGAAGCAGTAGGAGAATATTTAGAAAGTTTTGGGATTTATACTTCAACCGGTTCAGCATGTTTGTCTCATTCTTCCGGCCCCAGTCACGTTTTAATAGCAACTGGACTTTCGCCAGAGCAGGCAGATGATTCTTTAAGGATGAGTTTAAGCAAATACACAACTGAGGAAGAAATATCCCGAGTTTTAGAACTTCTTCCTAAGATAATTAGTAAGATAAAAGGCATACACAAAATCTTTAAATAAAACTTCTGATTTTTCAACCTCTCCAAATGAAAAAAATAAATAAAAAAATGAAAATTGCTGAGATTTTGGAGAATCCAAAGATAGTTGCAGAACTTTTGAAAAAGGGAATGAATTGTGTTGGATGTCCAATGGCATCTTGTGAAACTTTGGAACTGGGAGCAATTGTTCATGGTATTGACCCTGACAAACTTGTTGAAGAGTTAAATAAAATACAGGAGACTGAAAAATAAAAAATGAAAGATAATCAAAATTTAAAACAACTTTTGAAAGACACCGGTTATTCCGACAAAGCTATTAAATATTATCTTGAAAAAACGAACATTGGAAGAATAGAAAAACCTGATGCAGAAGTAACACATATGGGAATGTGTGGAGATGTAATGAATTTCACTCTTAAAATAAAAAATAATATCATAGAAGATATAAAATTTCAAGCAACCTGTTGTGTTGGCGGTTTATCAGCGGGTTCTGCGATAACAATACTTATAAAAGATAAAAAGCTTGAACAAGCTAAGAGACTGACAGAAGAAGATATAGCAAAACATCTTGAAAAATTCCCAAGACAAAAAATTCATTGCGTTTGTCTTGCATTAAAAGCTTTACAAAAAACAATTGAAAAATACAAAAAAAGAAATAAAAAATTAAATTAACTTAATTTATATATAGCTGTTACACTTGCTGTAACTTCCTGTTCTCCCGGCTGTATGTTTGTTGTTGCTTCTTTTGCTTCACCTGCATCTAAAGTTGCTCCTTCTCTTGCTGCATAAATTGGCCAAGGATAATAACTAAAGCTTGTGTCTGTTACTGAAACCAGTCTCCCAAGCCTTTTTCCCAGACCTTCAGCAATTGCCTGTGCTTTTATTCTTGCATCTTCTGTAGCTGACTTTAATGCCTGTGCTTTGTATTCATTCTGTTTTTCCTGACTTAATTCAAAATTTATGTAGGAAACTCCTGCACCTGCTCCGACACCAGCATCTATAACTTTTCCAATCCTGCTTGAATCATTTGTTGAAAGTTCAACTCTTATGCTGTGTGTAGCCCTGTAACCTTTATCTATTCTTTCTCCATTAACCCAATCATATTCAGGATATACATTAAAACCAGTTGTCTGTATCTGATCTCTTTCAAATCCTTCTTTAATAAGTTCTGTTATTAATTCATCAACAATTTCTGAATTGCTTTCTGTAGCCTCTGCACTTGTATCTCCTGTTGTATCCACATTAAAGTAAACACTTACTAAATCAGGAACAACTTTTAATTTAGCCTGTCCATTTCCTGTCACTGTGTTGGCTAGGGAGAAATTTGCATATGTCAAAATCCCAATCAAAACAACAGCCATAATTCCTGCCATGATTACCAATGTTTTCTGAACTGACTTATCCATCTTTGCTTTATTGTTCATTTTCATTTACCTCCTTTCAACTTTTTCATTTATATCTTTCTCCAATTTATAATTATAAACAAGATTACAGCAAATAGAGAACCAAGGAAAAACCAAAGCCAGATATTCTGAGAAATCTGAAAAAAAGCTTCAGAACTCCTTCCTAGCATTTGTGCTGATTCTGAAACAAACATTATTTCTTTTTGGGAATAAAATTGTCTGATTAATAAAGCAACTATCCCAGAACTTGCCAACACCAAAACAAATGATTTCATCTTCCTGGAAATATTTGATAATTTTGGAGAGATTATTATTGATTTATTTGAAATTTTATATGTGGGTATTTTCTTTCCCTTTTTGCTCCAGAAAAAATTCTTTGTCTTCTCCACTAATCCTGAAGATAAAAGTTTTTTTAAATTATATTCTACTGTATTCATTGGAATGTTTAAAGAATTAGCTATTTCTTTCTCAGAACTTTCTTTCTCTGAAAGCAAATCTATTATTTTTTTGCAGGTTTTGTTTCCTAATACTCCTGATATTTCCCTTGCTCTCTCATCATCCATTGAAATTAAGATATACTTTTTATTCATGATTAGAGAAGATTTTTTTCATTTATAAATTAAGCGAAGAGTTCAAAAATAATTGAAGTTATCTTAAAAAAACCAAGGATAATTATTTTTACTTTCTTTTCCTTTTAATCTTTTTCTTAGCGGGTTTGCATTTCACTTTTGAGAAAACAAAGATATAAAGTATTGGTAATATTCCTGCAGTATTAAAGATAGCCAATATAATAAACCATGTTATGGAACCTTTTCTTGCAGACTTCCATAACGCAATAAGCTTCCAGACAGCTTCCCAGACAACTAAAACTATTAACAAAGACAAAGAAATTCCAAGTTGCTGTGTAATGAGAGATGTATATGCCATTTTAATCATAAATTAATATTTCTTATTTAATATTTTATTATTTAAAAACATTTTGTAAAAATATTTTATTATATATTTTGTGTTATCCTCATTCAGTGCGGATAAATCTTTAAATACAAGTATGATTTTTATTCTTCGTCTCTACAATTTGTTGTAATAGAATAAAGTAGAGATACAATATATTGTATCTTGGGGTAGGAGGATAGTAAAAGGTGGATTGTCCGTATTGTTCAAACCCAACATCAAGGGTTACAGATAAGAGAAAATCTCCTGAGGGAATTAGGAGGAGAAGAGAATGTCTCAAATGCAAGAAGAGATTTACAACTTATGAGAAAATAGAAAGGGGAGATTTGTACGTAATAAAAAAAGATGGAAAAAGAGAAAGGTTTGACAGAAAAAAACTTGAAGCTGGAATTGAAAAAGCATTTGAAAAACGTCCAGTAGCAAAAGAAAAAATTAGTAAAATGATAGATGAAATTGAGGAAAAAATAAGAAGTAAGGGTAAAAAGGAAATTAAAAGTTCAACAATTGGAGGATTAGTTATGAAAAAAATAAAGAAACTTGATAATGTGGCTTATATTCGGTTTGCTTCTGTGTATAGAGATTTTCAGGATGTTAAAGATTTCAGAAAAGGATTAAGGGGTTTGTAAAATGATTAAAGAGATTGAAAAAAGAGATGGAACAATTGTCCCATTTGACCAGGAAAAAATAACTCAGGCTATCCTTAAAGCTGAAAAAGCGATAGTTGAGGAAGATAAGAAAGAACCGGATTATTCTATAGCTCAAAGAGTTTCAGACAGAGTTGTGGGCAAATTAGAAGCTGTGATTGCTAATGGAGTACGGCCTAAAGTTGAATTAATTCAGGATTTAGTTGAGAGGCAATTGATGAATGATGGTTATCCAGATGCAGCAAAAGCCTATATACTTTACAGAGATCAACATAAGAGGATAAGGGGGCTTTTATTCGATAGCGCTAAGGCGATTGATGAATATCTCGGTGGAGAAGATTGGAGAATAAAGGAAAATTCAAATATGACTTATTCTTTGCAAGGATTGAATGTTGCTTTGACCAGTAGAGCAATTGCAAATTACTGGCTTAGTGAGATTTATCCTAAAGAGATAGCAGAAGCTCATAAGAAGGGGGATTTTCATATACATGATTTAGGAACCTTGGGACCTTATTGTGTTGGTTGGGACTTGGAAGATTTGTTAAGGGAAGGGTTTAGAGGAGTCAGAGGAAAAATTGAATCAAAACCAGCCAAACATTTTGATGTTGCGCTGATGCACACAGTTAATTTTCTTTATACACTTCAGGGAGAGGCTGCGGGAGCACAAGCATTTTCAGATTTTGACACGTATCTTGCTCCATTCATAAGATTTGACAAAATGGATTATCCCGAGGTTAAACAATGCATGCAAAAGTTCTGTTATAATATGAATGTCCCCACAAGGGTTGGATTTCAAACACCTTTCACAAATATAACTCTCGATTTAAAAGTTCCTGATTATCTGAAAGACACCCCGGTAATAATTGGGGGGGAAATGAAAGATGAAACATATGGAGATTTTCAAAAAGAGATTGATATGTTTAACAGGGCCTTTGCAGAATGCATGATTGAGGGAGAAGCAAGGGGCAGAGTATTTACTTTTCCTATTCCGACGTATAATATAACAAAGGATTTTCCCTGGGAAGATTCCAACTTAGAACCCATATGGGAAATGACTGCCAAATACGGTATTCCCTATTTTTCTAATTTTATTAATTCAGACATGAATCCTGAAGATGCAAGAAGTATGTGCTGTAGACTTAGGTTAGACCAGAGTGAATTAAGAAGAAGGGGTGGGGGGCTTTTTGGAAGTAATCCCTTGACTGGTTCAATAGGGGTTGTTACAATTAATATGCCAAGACTTGGATATACCTCTTCCAGTGAAGAAGAATTTTTCGGAAAATTAGAACGATTAATGGAACTCTCCTGCAATAGCTTAGAAACAAAAAGAAAGGTGTTAGAGAGGAATATGGAATTATATCCTTACTCAAGGTTTTACCTAAGAGCGATTAATCAAAGATTTAAAGAATATTGGAAGAATCATTTCTCAACTATAGGGTTATTGGGAATGAATGAAGGAATAGCTAATTTCATGCCGGGGGAAAACATTACTACAGAAAGAGGAAGGGGGTTTGCTGTTAAAGTTCTAAATTTCATGAGAGAGAAAAGCCGGGAATTCCAGGAAAAGACAGGAAATATGTATAATTTAGAAGCAACTCCTGGTGAAGGGGCTACATATAGTCTCGCTAAAAAAGATAAAGAAACTTTTCCGGATATAATAGTTGCAAATGAAGACGCTGTAAGGGGTGGTGCCAAACCATTTTATACAAATTCCACCCATTTACCTGTTAATTATACTAGCGATTTATTTGAAGCTTTAGAATTGCAAGACCCACTACAGGTAATGTATACTGGGGGAACTGTTTTACACGGATTTTTGGGGGAAAGAATTCCTGCAGAAGGAGCAAAAAAATTAGTAAAGACAATTGCAGAAAATTTTCATTTACCTTATTTCACAATAACTCCCACATTTTCTATATGTCAAAACCACGGATATGTTCAAGGAGAAAGGGAAAAGTGTCCTGAATGTGGAGAAAAATGTGAAGTATGGTCAAGGTCGGTTGGTTATCTAAGACCTGTGGAACAATGGAATGAGGGAAAGCAGGCCGAACAGAAAGAAAGAAAAATGTTTAAAGTTTCATAAATAAAATGCTGATTAAAGGCCGTCAAGAAACAACTTTGATTGATTATCCTGGAAAAATAGCCTGCATAATTTTTTTATTCGGATGCAATTTTAGGTGTGGTTATTGCCAAAATCCAGAATTAGTAACAGGAAAAAGGGAAGATAAACCAATATACAGCGAAGAGGAAATATTAGATTTTTTGAAAAAAAGAAAAAAATACCTTGATGGTGTTTGCATAACCGGCGGAGAACCTTTATTGAGCTTAAATTCAGATTTCCTAGAAAAAATTAAATCTTTAGATTATTCAATTAAAATAGACACAAATGGAAGTTTTCCCGGAAAGTTAAAAGAGATTGTAAATAGGGGTTTAGTTGATTACATTGCCATGGATGTAAAAGGAAGCAGGGAAAAATACAGAGAGATAGTAAATTCATCTGCAGATTTAAATAAAATTGAGCAGAGCATGAGAATAATTTCCAATTTTCCGAATTATATGTTTAGGACCACAATTCTGGAAAGATATCATGGAGAAAAAGAAATTAGAGAGATGATGGAATGGATAAAAAATATATGTGGAAAAGAAAGACTCCAGAAATATTGTCTTCAGGGTTTTAAAAATAGTGGGAAATTGCTGAACCCTTCTTTTCTAAGCGAAAGAGATATTACACAAGAATATCTAATTCCATTCAAAGAAATTGCTCAGCCATATTTTGAAGAAGTAGAAATTAGAGTATGATAATTTTTATAAATGCATTTTTCTACTCAAAAAAATGTTTTTGTCAGATAAAGATATAAAAGAAGAAATAGAAAGGGGCAATATAGTAATTGATCCTTTAAATGAAAGGAATATTCAACCAGGTTCAATTGATTTAATATTGGGAGATGATTTTTTAGTTTTAGACTATCATAATGAAAAGGGGGGAATAATAAGATTCAATGAACAGCCAATTTATCAAAAAAGAAAAGGGAAAATCATATTGCCGGCAAAAGAATTTGTTTTGGGAACAACCTTGGAATATATAACTCTCTCACCAAATATAGTTGCAAGTGTTCAAGGAAGAAGTTCTGTAGGAAGGAGGGGTTTATTTATTCAAAATGCGGGCTGGGTTGATCCTGGTTTTGAAGGAACATTAACTCTTGAACTTTTTAATCCAAATTCCCTTCCAATAGAACTAGAACCAGGAATAAGAATATGCCAACTTTATTTGGGATATACAAGAACTCCTGCAGAACACCCTTACAGTGGAAAATATAAAGGACAAAGAGGAGTAACTGGAAGCAGATCTCATTTAGATTGGTTAAAATGTCAGAAGAAGAACAACTCATACTTAAAGTAAGAAAAATTCATCCAGATGCAATAATCCCAAGATATGCGCATGAAGATGATGCAGCAATGGACTTGTTTTCTTTAGAAGATTATATTATTGTTGAAGGTGAAAGAAAATTGGTTAGGACAGGACTTTCTGTTGAAGTGCCTAAGGGATATGAGATGCAAATTCGTCCAAGATCAGGATTGGCAATAAAACACGGGATTACTATTTTAAATTCTCCTGGTACAATAGATTCAGGTTATAGGGGTGAGGTAGGAGTTATCCTAATTAATCATAGTGTAGAGAGTTATAATATTAATAAAGGCGAGAGAATTGCCCAGGCTA
>CAZRCO010000020.1:0-9514 GCA_964598635.1 Candidatus Woesearchaeota archaeon
ACAAAACCATCTTCTCCAGGCGGCTGATATAAGACTCCCAGGTGTTTTCCTGCTTTATTTTCTTTTTTGCTGATCGTGTAATCCTCTTAACTTTTTTGGGATTTTCCTTGAAATACATAAAAGAACGGAAAATAGCGTCTGCACTTTCTGAAGAGCCAATAGTATAAGGGCTTTCACAGGTTATTGCTGGTATTCCCAATGCCATTGCATCGATAACTGATTTGGAATAAAGTTCAGGGGTTATCATTGGCTGAATTAAAACATCAGAAGCTAAAAAATATTTTAAGAAATTGTTCTTCTGGTCTTTCTCGGATTTTTTAATCCAGGGTATAAAAATTATGTTTCCTAAAATTTCCGGATTTAGTCCGTTTAAGAATAACTCCCCTTTTGCTTCCCCTCCTGTTCCTAAAAGAATTAATTGCGAAGAAGGATGCTCCTGCCTTATCATTTTAAAGGATTCAAATAATTCAAAAGAACCTTTTTTTGGATAAATTCTTCCGCAGTAAAGGATTATGTTTTTCTTATCTGTAAGTTCTCTAAATTTTTTAGCTTCAGTGTAAGGTTCTTCCATCATTTCTTTTGGAACTTCCTCTTCATCAAAATCTGTTACATTTTCAAAAACATAGGTTGGTTTTTGCACTCCAAGCAATTCCAATACCTTTTTATGATTTTTAGAAATAGTAAGAACGGTATCTGATTTCTCAAGAGCACTTAATTGGGCTTTTTCTCTTGCAGAAAGCTTTTTTTCAATAACTTCCTGAATTTTGGATTTTGGAAGTTCTCCTCTTAAAAAAGATATTTTATCTTCTCCATCTAAATGATAATAAGGTATAATTGCATGCAGGCTATAGATTACCTTGGAATTTCTATTTTTTCTAATTAAATCCAATAATCCTTCATGCTCCCAAGTATGTGTCTGGAGATAAAAAGTTCCTTCTAATTTTTCAAGATAATTTCGGTCTATTTCCCCTGATTCTTCTGTTTCAAGATTTATTTCTGAGACAGGAGTATCCCACCAATGAGAATAATATTTTGTTTCATATCCTCTTTTAGAAAGATTTTGAGCAAGTCCCCATGCATGCTCAAATGCTCCGCTCCTTCTTCTCGAAAATCCTAATATGTGGTGTTTGTCCATTTTTTAGGACGTATATTAAAAACTTTTTAATTATTTGTGTTTATAAGCATATTCTTTATAAACTTCATTTTATTTTTAATCAAAATGGGATGGAGAAGTGTTTTGGCAGCATTGTTTGTTTTCTTAGTTATTGGATTGCTGGCATTTTATTGGCTTATTCCTGGGGAAACTTTTGAATTTAATGTTAATTCCAATGGAAATTCCAATTTTAGTTTAAATGTTTATGATGTTAATGGGATGCAGTTTTATCCCAATATGAGATATCCTGACTCACAAATCTCTTACAGAATCAGTGATAAATGCACTTTGCAAAAAAAAGATGATATGAAAAGAGCGTTTGACATTATTGAAGATTTGACTGTCTTGGATTTTTATCCTCTAGATTCTAATTCTAATGAAGAAATTACTGTAGAGTGTGACGAAAGAATAAGATATGATGAAGACTTCTTCGTTGCAGGTGAAGGCGGGCCCACAAACATAACAGTAACAAAAAACTTTAATGTAATTCTTCACGGAAGTGTTTTGCTTTTAAGAGATTCTAAATGTGAAAATCCAAACATAGCAATTCATGAACTTTTGCATGCTTTAGGCTTCGATCACTCTTCAAATCCCAACAATATTATGTATGGAATAACCAAGTGCAGCCAGACAATTGGAGAAGATATTCCTGAGACAATAGATTATCTTTACTCAACTCCAAGTTATCCTGACTTAAGTTTTGAAAATATCAGTGCAACTATGAGAGGGAGATATTTAGATTTAAACATGAGTGTTAGGAATAACGGTTTAAAAGATACTGAAGAATTTGATGTAATAATTTATATTAATGGAAACAACAAAAGAGAAATTAATTTTGAACCTTTAAGAATTGGATATGGAAAAGCAATAGTATTAACAAACTTTTGGGTTCCTGATTTAAATGTTAAAGAAATTGAACTTTACATAAACTCCTCTTTTGAGGAATTAGAAAAAAACAATAACAGAATAAAATTGGAAATAAAAAAATAAATCAATCATCAAGATCGAGGGAGTCAAGGTCATCTAAAAACTCGTCAAAATCATCACCCCCATCATTAAGGAATTCTTCGGAATCTTCATCCATTTTTCAACCTCGTTTTTGTTAATTTTTTTAGAAATTTGAAGTTTTTAAATTTTTGTATATATTAAAGTATACTAATCTTTATTAATTTGCGAAGTTCTTGTTGGATATGGGAAAGGGTTTGCTTGCATTACTGTTTGCAGCTTCAGTTAGCTTAATGTCCTGTGCAACATTATCAAAATCAAAAGAAGTCCCTCCTGTTCCTCCTGCAAATTTGACATTTGGTTTTTATGGTGAAGGGATATTTTTCAAGCCAGACACAAATAATGATGGAAAAATAAACGATTTAGACAGCAAGTTCTATTATAAAATATTTCCTCATCAATTGGAAGACACTAAAATGTTTTTAGAAAATCCTGATGATAAACTTCCCTTTATTTTTGTATATAGAGACAAAAAAATTTCTCCTTTTGGGAAATTGGTTCTATTTGGTTATTATCCAAGAGGAATAGTGATTCAGGGAGATGTAGACCGGGATAATAAATTTGATGACAGACTTTATTATATGGTAGTTTTCAAAAATTCAAATGAAGAATATGGTTTAAGACAGGATGAAGAAGATCCTTTTTCTGACAACTTCTACTGGTCTCTTCTTGAATAAAAATCCCCCCACCCAGACTCGAACTGGGGATCTCTCGGGTTCTGCTAAACACTTGGCTTTTGGGGTTTCATAGCGTTTCCTTACGATTATACGGAATCTCCACCTTAGTTAATAATTCATAACTACAGCCGAGCGCTCTAACCACTGAGCTATGGAGGGACATATTAAGGAACATTATTGGATTTTTAAAGATTTTTGATTTGTTTTGAATGCAAAAATAACCTTCCAATCAAATAAATCCTTATAAGGCACTAATGTAAGAAAGATAAATGGAACTTAAGAGAGCTTATAATCCATTAGGCATGCAGCAGATAGAGGAAAGAGTTAAAGAAAAATATAGAGCTGCTTTGAATTATATAAAAAATTCTGGGAATCCGGTTAAATGCATTGAACATCTTCAAACAATGGTTGGAATTCTTAAGCAAAGTATTCCCCAAGAAAATCATGAACAAGAATGGCTGAATGATTATCTTAAAATATTAGGGGGTGTGAGAGAAATATCCCACGAAATTTATTTAAGATTAGCTCAGAAATATAAAAGAAGACCTTCAAAATTAGAAAAAATTACAGAAAAATTAGAGAGCATAAATAGAGACATAGAAAGGTTGATGGATAGGCAGACAGAAGGATAAAATTACTCCCTTTCAATCTCTTTTTTGCCAAGTTGCTCTGCTAAGAAAAATGCCTTATTTGATTCTGTTTCCTGTATACTACCTTCTCTCTCATAAACTGCAAGTGCTGTCGGAAGAGCAAATTTACCAAGAATTCCTAATTTAGAATAAATTATATAAGACAAAACCCTCATTTCCCCTGCTTCCAGCTTTTCAAAATTCCATTCTATTTTCCTGGCTTTTTCATCCACTTTTGCCGGTTTTTCACCCCCGAATCTTTCATATATTTTTACTAAATGGGGAAGTCTGTCTGTAATGGTTATCCTTTCCACGTATTTCTTTGCACTTACAAATACCGAAACTTTTAAAGCAAATTCTCCTCCTTTTGCCCTGACAAAAGAAACCTTTTTTCTTAGAACCAAATTTGTTTTAGAATATTGTTTTGCTAAGACAACAATTGCAATAATAAAGAATATTATCAACAAAGGCAGCAGCCAGTTGGTTCTTACAACAATCTGCAAAACCTCTCCTGGTTTTATATCACTATCCCATGTATAATAAACTACGAAGCCTTCTCTTTTAACAAAATCGGGTTCAGGGTTAAAACTGGAGAAAAGTCTTGAGATGATATTTTTCTTTATAGTTGTTCTTGAACTTGCCTCTACATTACCCCCATTTATTTTTTCTATTGTTCTTGTGGTTATAATAAATCCTGATTTTTTTTCACTTGTTTCTATAGATTCACTTTCAGCAAATCTTATTTTTCCTTCAATAACTGCTTCTGCATCTTCTGAACTGATTTCAGCTGTTACTGTATAAAATCCGGCCATAAGATTTTTGAAATTCTCTTTATTCAAATCAACCACAAAAGTTTTCTTTTCATTTGGTTTTAGGGCAAAACTTTCAGTAAAATCAAAAAAAGGAGATTTTAATCTTGCATTCAGTTTTTCAAAATTAAAATTTTCTTTGTTGTGCACATATGCCTCTGCCTGCTCTGATTCAGGACTTATTTCCTCAGAGCCAACTTCAAAAGCATCCTGGAAGTCTATAATCTTTAATGTTAATTCTTCTTTTACTTTTGAAGAGTCCTGAGATTTAATGTAATATTCAATAGTATAATATCCTTCATAATCCATATCTTCTCTCGGATAAATCATTAACTTAACTTCCTTGGATTCTCCTCCTTTAATAAAAACAGTTTCTTTTGGAGCCATATTAAAACCCAGAAGATTATAAAACTGAAAATTATCACTTGAATCAAGGTTAGTTATGTTCAGAACAAATATGGCAGGTTCATTTACTCCTTTAATCATGACTCCAACATTTGGCTCCTGATTTTCAATTTTTATGTTTATAGCTGAAACCAGAGAGACACTCAGGCTCAAACCCAGTAAAATCAAAAATATTAGTATAATTTTCCTCATTCTTAAAATCAAAGGCAATTTATATTTAAGGATTTCGGTTGTAGAAATTAATAATTTTTTATATAACTACTTATACTTTAATTACCCCCGCAATTCCAAGTATTGCTACGATTAAACCGATTGCTCCAAGATAACCAAGATATTTTAATTCTTTCTTTAAATATCTGAAATAAGAGAAGAACGAAAAGAAACAAAAGAAAAATAATTGCCAAGGATTATGCAAACTAAATGCCTGAAAACCGAGAAACCCCAAAAAACCCAAAAATCCGTTCATCCAGAGTTTATTTTTATTCATTTTATCAAAATTAATTTAATTATTTCTTCCCTTCCAGATCAAGCCATGCTTTTGCCTGGCTTAAAAATTCATCACAGTCTCCTGTAATTTTGGCCTTTAGCTGTTCTATTGCCGAGACTATTACCCATTTTTCATAAATATCCCTTAAGAATTTCCTGAAAGCAGCTGTTTCAAACTTTCCCAGATAATCTTTTATAATATTCCCTTTAATTTTAATTTCAACGCTTCCTTTATTGCTCTCTACTTTTGCCCCTGCCTGCATTATCTCAACCTTTGTCAGGTTTTTAATTGCAAAAGTCACCTTAACTTCCTCTTTGAAATAATCTGTAAGTTTTCTTGTTCCGGTCCATTCTATATCAACATTTTTTGCATCACCGCTCAGTTTCTCTCCATATTTATCCTCTACTACCTCCAAATTTGTCTCCTCTTTCAGCCAGTCATGGCAAAAAGTATAGAAATCAGAAAATGAGAATATTCCATCATATTTCATTTTGCTTGAAAATACAGTTTCTTTTTCCGGCATGTTCTTTATCTTCTCCTATTCTATAAATAAAGAAAATTGATTTAAATATTTAATGGAAAAGGATTGAAATAATCTGATAAGTAAAAAAATTGTTAAAGGGGTGGGTGATATATCTTATTTCTGCAGGATTCACATACATACATCCCATTTACCATGTATAAAACATCCCGCTCCCCACATTCATCACAGATTCCGCTTCTTACAAAATTCTTTTCCTTTACCCTTTTTAATTTTCTTGTTTGGTCTTTTATCCTTGAAAATTCATTCATTTCATTATAAAGTTGAGGATAGAAATTTAAGATATCTTTTATTGTGATTATTCCGACAAGTTCTCCGTTCTTAATTACAGGAAGCCTTTCAAATTTTAATTTTTTCATTTTATTTACAGCTTCTTCAACTGTTGCTTCTGGTTTTATTGTTGCTATTTTTCTCGGAGAAATATCAATTGCTTTAATTTTAGATAAGTCTTCTTTTCTTTTTTTTATTAAAGCCCATAAAATATCTTTCTGACAAATAATTCCTCTTAACTTTTTATTATCTAAAAGAAGTAAACTTCTTGCCCTTTTTCTGACCATTTTCTTAGCGCATTCAAGAAGGTCTGTGTCAGGTTTTGTAGAATTAGGATCTCTTGTCATTATGTCTGCTACAAGTATATTTTCCATTGTAAATAATAGGATATTAAAATTTATATAATTTTCTTTACAAAGCTCGGGAAGGGGAAATTTAAACAAATCTGTATTTCATCACAACAATATTTAAATATTAACCAACGGAAAAATTAATTATGGCTGATAAACCTGTTATTCTTATGCCTGAAGATATTCAAAGGATTATTGGAAAAGATGCCCAGAGAAATAATATTCTGGCTGCAAAGATGGTTTCAGATGTGGTCAAGACAACTCTCGGACCTAAAGGTATGGATAAAATGCTTGTTTCTCCTACAAATGAAATAATTGTTACAAATGATGGCGTTACCATTTTGAGTGAAATGCAGATTGAACATCCTGCTGCAAAAATGATGGTTGAGGTTGCAAAAACCCAGGAAGAAGAAGTTGGTGACGGGACAACAACTGCAGTAATGGTTGCAGGCAAACTCCTAGAAAACGCTGAAAAACTTCTGGACATGAAAATTCATCCCACAGTTATCACTAAAGGCTACAGGATTGCTGCAGAAAAAGCCCAGCAAATTCTAAAAGACATTTCTTTGAGAATAACTTCTGATGATGAAGATGTTTTAAGACAAATTGCCATGACTGCTATGACAGGAAAAGGGGCTGAGGATTCAAGAGAAAGATTTGCAGATATTATTGTCAGGGCAGTTAATCAGGTTAAAAATGAAGGCGAAATTGATCTGAATGATATTAAAATAGAAAAGTCAAAAGGTGATGGAATTGAAGATACAGAATTAATTTCAGGAATTGTGTTGGATAAAGAAAGAGTTTCATACGATATGCCTAAGGCTGTGGAAAACTCAAGAATAGCTTTGATTGACTTTCCACTTGAATTGAAAAATCCTGAAATAAACACAAACATTTCAATTTCTTCTCCAGAACAACTGCAGAATTTTATTGACCAGGAAGAAAGAGAGATAAGAAGAATGGTTGAGAAAGTTAAAAATTCAGGAGCTAATGTTATTTTTTGCCAGAAAGGAATTGATGATTTTGCCCAGTATTTATTATCCAAAGAAAGAATTTATGCGTGCCGGAGAGTTTCCAGAAGTGATATGGAAAAACTTTCAAAAGCTACTGGCGGAAGGATTGTAAGCAATCTAAATGAAATTGATTCAAATCAATTAGGTTATGCTCAGATTGTAGAGGAAGTAAAACATGGGGAAGACACTTTGACATATGTCAGAGGATGTCAGAATCCAAAAGCATTGACAATTTTAATTCATGGCGGGACTGAGCATGTTATAGATGAAATTGAAAGAGCAATAAAAGACGGGTTAGGTGATGTTATTTGTTCATTAAAATCAGGATTAGTTGTTCCGGGGGGAGGTGCTGTAGAAATAGAACTTGCAAAAAGACTCCGAGAATTTTCACAGGGTTTGAGTGGTAGGGAACAGTTAGCAGTAGAAGAATTCGCCTCAGCTTTAGAGTTTATCCCTTCCACTCTTGCGGAAAATGCAGGATTAGATCCTATAGATTTTTTAACAGAATTAAAGTCGAGGCATGATTCAGGCGAGAGAAATGCAGGTTTGAATCTATTCAGGAATAAAATTGAAAATGTTCTGGAAGCAAGGATTATTGAGCCATTAAAAATCAAAAGCCAAGCAATAAATTCTGCGAGCGAAGTTGCTATAATGATTTTAAGAATAGATGACGTTATCTCAAGTTCAGGAAAAAAAGAAGGTAATTACAGAGGTTATGGCAGTGGAATGATGCCAGGAATGGGGGAATATTAATTTGTAAAATGGAATGTATTGAAAAAGAGGTTGGAGACAATTCATTTAGTTTATGTTTCTTTAAAAGATGGGTTATGAAAACCTACAGTGGAGGAGGGGCAGAAAAAAGTGAATTTTCTAAATGTTATTTTTCTTGTGATGGGCATAATCATCATTGTGTAGATTATCTTGTTAGAGAGGATTTTCCTGAGAAAGTTAAAGAATAAAAAAGAATTAAATTACAACTAATAATTACTTATTTTTTAATAAAATTACTAAGATAATAATTACCCCTGTTATCAAAACTAAAACTATTGTCACAAATAAGAAAATCTGCCAGTTTATTTTTTCTTCCTGTACAGGTTCTTCCAAATCTATTATTGGCTGTTCCTTGTTTAACTGTTCAAAATATTTTTCCTCATCAATATCTTTGTAATTAAAACTTGATTTTTTCCCTGAAACTTTTTTGCCGCCATTATCATCTGGTTCAGAATCAGTTATATTTACAGCAAATGTAACACTTGCACTTCCAACATTTCCTGATGTATCATTTGCATAAACTGTCCAAGTGTTTGTTCCGTTAACAGACTGTATATCGGTTATTACCAATGCACATTCGGTTGTTATGTTTGTTTGTCCATTATCTAAACTATACCAACAAGAACTTACATTTACATCATCTGATACAGTATAACTTAGTTGAGTCCTGTGTGAAGCATAAGTTGTATTTTGTGGGTTTGTTATGTTAATTACTGGCGGGGTTGTGTCTTCCTCAGGCTCTTCTGGTTCAGTTTCTGGAATATTTTTTACAGTCAAAGTATATGATTGTGTGTCAAAATCTTCTCCATCTGAAACAACAACTTCAATATCAAAATCAATATCAGAATATACTTCAGGTGCTGTTCCTGTTATCAATCCAGAAGAGGATATTGAAAGCCAATTTGGGGTTGAAGGCGTTTGGGTTAAAGAAAATGTTAAAGAATCGTTATCTGCATCTGTTGCAATAACCTGATAACTATAAGAATCAGTTTCATTAATTTGTTGATTTGGAATAGGATTTAAAACTGGTGGGTTGTTTTCAGGTGGTTCTGGCTCTTCAACAGGATTTATGGTTAGAGTTAAAGTCTCACTCATTGATTGTCCTGCGTTATCCCAACCGCTTATAATTATTGTATATGTTCCTATTCCATATGTTTGATATATGCTTGAATTTATTGTAAACGTATCAAAATAATAATTTTGGTTTGTTGATATGGGTGTAGATGTAAAAGGATAAATTGGATCTCCTGATTTATATAGAATAATATTAAGGTTATTTGGGGGAGCCATCCCCGGATTAAAACCTGCCTCAAAATTAATACTTTCTCCAAATGTTATTTCAGCATTTGGGTTTGTAGAATATGGAACCCATGTTCCATAAACATTAATAGCACTTATGCTACT
>CAZRCO010000021.1:0-5738 GCA_964598635.1 Candidatus Woesearchaeota archaeon
CAAAAATCTCCTCAAGTTTTTTGCTTCCTTCTTTTATGATTTTAAGATTAATCTGGACGATTGCAGGTGAAATAACTTTTCCGCGCACGGTTTTCCTTAATCTTAATCCTCCTGGTTTTGGATTTGAACGTTTTCTTTTCCCTTCGTGTTTTGGACGCTTTTTCATTCCCTTACCATAAGTTAACAGAACTCTTTTTAACCCGATTCCTTCGACATTTTCCATAGCTGTAAAACCAGATTTATCACTTGCACCGGTTATTTCAAATTCATAATCTTTTAAGTTTGGAGAAATTTCATTTCCAAGGATTTTATCATGAAGAGACTTTCCAACCAAACTAGGAGCTTCTGATTCAATCTTGTAAGTCTTTCCGCTTTTTTCTGATATGTTGATTTTAAATGGCATGGTTATTTATTGGGAAAATGATTTTTAAAGTTATTGTTGTGTCTTTTATATTCAGTAATATTTATATACCAAAGAAATAGGTTTTGTTTTATGAAAAGCTTGGAAAAACATTTTGAAGGTGTTAAAGAAATATTTGAAAGTTTTAAGAAAGCATTTGATGGAGGCAAGGAAGAGGGAATGCTTTTGGATAAATTACTTCCTTATATTAAAGGAGGGATTATTAATGTGGAAACCCCGGAAGCAGAGCAATACTATGAAAATTATGATAGTAATTCAAGGATAAGAGATTCCTATGGTCCAATTAGAAAAGTTAGTTGGCGGGTTGGAAGAATGGTTTCTTTATTTAATTTGTCCGGGTCTTAACTTAACGAGATAACAGGAATTTTATTTTCCTCAGTCAGTTTTTTCCTTTCTTTTGATGCCATAAATGTTCATAAGATTCACATTTCTGGACATTCAAAAATTCCTGACTGCGCCTACGCGCAGAATATCTAAAGGAATTTTTTAATTTCAGCAATTTCCTGAAGTAAGGAAATTTCCTGAGAGGAGAGAAGGTCTTTATTTTTTCTGAAATTTTTGAATTGAGATTCAGTTATATCTGAATAAAGGAAAGTTTTATCTTTTAATTTCCTTTCAAAATTTGTTCCGGGAATTGAGACAGCTATTTCCTGCCCTTCTGTTGCTTCTTCAATTGATTTATTTTCAGATTGAATATTTTTTATTTTCCCAACCTTTTCCCCTTCAGCAGAAATTAAATTCAATCCTTTGATTAATTTTCCGGTTTCTATTTTCACACCAAATATTGCAGGATTTGTATTTCTGAAAACATATTGCGGAAGAATTTTTATCTTGCATAAAGTTGTTAGTTCCATAAGCCTTCTTTTTTCAATTTCTTTCCTTTTCGCATCACGAAACTCAACAAGATTTTCAATTAATTTGTAAATTACATCATCTGTTAATATCTTTATATCTTTTACCTCACTGGTTTTGGTAAGCTCACTGGCTTCTTCTTCAATAGAGACATTAAAGCCGATAATTGCTGCATCAAGTTCACTAATTTTTAAATTAGCTTTAGCAGATGCAATATCATTTTTGTTTATTTTTCCTATGCCTGCTTTTACAACAGGAATATAGTTTTGTTTTAGCATTACAAGCAAAGCTTCCAAACTTCCCAAAGAATCTGCTTTTGCAATAATTCCCTGTTTGCTCAACATTGTATTCAGATTTTCACCAAGTTCTTTTTTGAAGGCTTGTTTAATTTGCTCTAGATTTTTATTGTATATTACAAAAGGCATTCCCGGAAGAATTTCAAATTTTTCAATGAGCTGCATCCTTAATCCTGTTGAAGCCTGAACTTTTTCTTTTGGTTTAAACCTTGAGCTGAGAGGAAGAATTTCTTCAAGAATTCTAATTTTGCTTATCATTGGCTGTCCACCAATGTTTGCTACAGCAATTTCATCTTTCTTTGACAATTCGCCGTCATATAATATAGCTTCAGTGTAATTTGTCTCCTTTTCCTTTTTGACTTCCAAAACCACGCCTTTTGCATCTTTTCCTAAAGAAAGCCTGTCCTGTAAATATTTTTGACTTAATCCGCATAACATAAATATTAATTCCGGAATTCCCTGTCCTGTTTTTGCAGAGCAAGGAACTAATGCAATCTTTTTTGTAAAATCTTTTATATTGTAAAATAAGTCTGCGTCAAATCCGTGGCTGTTTAAACTTCCTATCAAAGTAAGGTATTTTTCATTAAAGTTTTGCTTTACATTTTTTTGTTGCATTTCAATACTTTTCTCCAAATCCAAATCTTCAGTATGGGTTTGCCATCCAGAAATATTATCTATTTTATTTAGAGCTATAAGAAATGGAGTTTTGTTCATTTTTAGGATTTGGATAACTTCTGCAGTTTGGGGCTTAATTCCTTCATTTATATCTATGACTAAAATTGCCAAATCTGCCAGCCCACCTCCCCGCTTTCTTAAATTTGTGAATGCTGCATGTCCAGGAGTGTCAATAAACAAAAATCCAGGAATGTTTAACTTAATTTCTTTTTTGTCTATTAAAGGACAGGCTGCTTTTAATTGACTCATAGGAAATAAAGTAAAAGAAATTTTTTGGGTTATTCCTCCTGCCTCTTCCTGTTGAATATAGCTCTGTCTAAGTTTGTCCAAAATTGAGGTTTTTCCATGATCCACATGTCCGCAGACAGTCACGATTGGCTGGCGGATTTTTTTGTCTGATATCATATAGAAAGATTGTTTGAGAGAGTTAAAAGGCTTTTGTTTAGCTTAGTAATTGCATCTTAGAAATTTACAACCACCCCATTAACAAAGCAAAACCAACTGCGAAAAGCAGAATTCCTGCAATTAAATGAAGTTTTTTAATGTTCATCTCTTTCCAGCCAGAAACTTCCTGTATTCTTGTAAATCCAAAATAGATTAAGCTAACAATAATTAACATTGGAAGAACAAACAATAAATTATAATATAAAAGCCATGGCAATGCTCCTAAAGTTCCAAGTTCAGATAAAAGTCCAGATGCAATAATATAAGGTCCGATAGTGCAGGGCAATAAGAAAAGTGTGACTAAAAAACCAATTACAAAAGCTCCGGAAGGAGAGACTATTCCTTTAATTATTTCTTTTACTTTTGGTCTTAGAGAAAGAGGCATTTCTGTTGCAATTCCTCCTTTTCTATAGTAAAAAAAGTCTTTTATGTTTAATGCCCCGATAACCATTGCAAGAATTGCAAGCCCTTTGAAAATATAAGTTGAACTTTCTCTAAGGAATTCTGCAAAAACTCTGAAAAACTGAATTATGATTACCCCATAAAATAAATATCCAAGATAAATGGCTGAAACAAAAGCCAATCCTCCAAAAAGTATTTTTTTTCTTTTATCTGGATTTTGAATTAGAATTGCCATTAAAACTAGGGACAAAACAGCTAAAGCACAAGGATTTACAGAATCAGCTAATGCAAGCATTGTTATTCTTCCGAAGTTTAAAATTTCAACCATTTATTTTGCCTCCTTTTTTACATATTCTTAACACCCAGTCAGGTTCTTCAAAGTTTCAATACTTTGAACTCCTATGTACTGGTTTCCATTTATAATCCATGTTGGAGTATATTGAATCATAGCACATTTCTCTCTTTCGTAAAAGCAATCGATTACATTTAAGTATTGATAATTTTTTCCAAACATTTTTTTCTGATTTTCACAGGCATTACAACCAAGCTGAGTATATAATTCGCCATGATTTGCAATGCACATTGCCGTTTCTTTTGAAGCGCCATTTGGGGGTCTTGTTAAAACTATAACAGAAATAATGATTACAGCAACGATAATTGCTAAAGTTATTAAACTCCTCTTTCTCATAGATAAAATTGTAAAAATGCTTTTTTAAATGTTTGTAAATTTAAACAGAAATCTTTTAAAAAAGAAATAATTTATATTTAATGATGGAAAATAAGATACATGGTTTGGCCTCTGTATTGGAGGAATTTGAAGGGTTTAACAAAAATAAATATGATTTTCTTGTAAATAATCCTCCCCCAAGTCAATGGTCGGGAATTTTAAAATTTTTGAGAGTTTTTCAGCATTTAGTTGGGGAAGAAGAATATAGGTTTGAAACTTTTAAAGTAGATGGTGTGAATGTGGATTTTTATTATCATTCTGATAGAAGTGTTGATTCTTTTATAGTTAAAGGAATTAACAGAGAAGAAAGTTTATTTGAGCAGGGAACTTATTTGGGAAGTGTTGCAAGAAGAATTGCCAGGGGTAACAGAGTTGCATTTTGTCATAATTATAATGTCCTTGATGATTATTATGGCCCATGGAAACAAGTGAAAGATTATGCATATGTAGTAAAGGCAAATCCTGGCAATTTAAAAGAAAAAATTGAATCTGTTAGAAAAGCTGATAAAGAATTAAATGGTTTTTTAGTTGAAGGTTGTTAAATTAATAATCGGGCAGTTCATTAAGTTCTGATTCTTCTCCTGCTCCTGTTTCTCCGGGTCTCTCAATTTCAATTTCTTCTTCTTTTTCTTCATGTTCTTTTTCAACAGCTTCCTGTAATGTTTCCTGTCCGGGGGGAAGTTGTTCAGACTGCTCTCCGGCTTCAGTTTGAAGTTTTAAATCCTCTTCATTTATAGAGTTAATCATTTCTTTAAATTTTGGAAAGTTTTCTGCAGAGATTTTTACTCCTGCTTTTGTAAAGCCTGTATATCTATCTCCAGTCATAAATTCTCTTATAGTAACTCCTGGTCTGCCGCCAAAATCATCAACTCTGATAACTATGTCTGTTATATCATTTTTTGGCAATTTTCCAATATCTTTTTCCATGTTTTTATCAATAAGAAGAATTATATAAAGTTTTGTGTAATTAATTAAAAATAGTCAAAACGCCCGGACCTGGATTCGAACCAGGGAGCCACAAGGGCACCGCTTTCGGGGCGGTTGCAATAGACCACTCTGCCATCCGGGCATTATAAATTAAATTTTTGGTATATTTAAAAATTTAACCTAACTGAAATAACAAAAAATTTATAAAAGCTTTTTGATAAAATGATTGATGGAAGAGGAAACAGAGAAAAAGAAAGGTAAAATAATGGGAAAGATAAAAAAGAATCCCTGGATTTTTGTAACAATTACCCTTGCTATTATAACTTTAATATTGTTAATTAGCAATTTTTCTGGACTGATTACAGGAAAAACTATTTCTAAGAAAGAAGCTGGTGAAATGCTCTTAAATTTTTATGAACAAAGTGGTGTCCAAGGACTAAAATTAGTTTCTGTTGATGAAGTTAGTGGATTGTATCAGGTTGTTTTTGAATATGAAGGAAATCTCGTCCCTATTTATATTAGTAAGGATGGTAACTTAATGGGTCCTTTAAGTGCATTACCTGATTCAGCTTCTTCAACTGATTCGGGTTCACAATACCAATCAAGTATTCCTAAATCTGATAAACCAAAAGTGGAATTGTTTGTTATGAGTTATTGTCCTTATGGAACCCAAGCTGAGAAAGGAATTATTCCGGCTGTTAAAACTTTAGGAAATTCAATTGATTTTAAGATAAGATTTGTTTATTATGCAATGCATGGAGAAAAAGAAGTTACCGAAAATTTGAGAGAATATTGTATTCAGAAAATTGCTCCTAATAAATTTTTGGATTATATGACTTGCTTCTTAGAAGGGGATGGTGTTATAGATGAAACTTACGGTTTGATTATGAATGGAAATGATGTTGATTATTGTCTTGCTCAGGTAGGAATTGATACAGATGCCTTGGAAAATTGTATGGCTGAGGCAGATAAAGAATATTCAGTAACAGAAAAT
>CAZRCO010000021.1:5838-9088 GCA_964598635.1 Candidatus Woesearchaeota archaeon
AGTCCTACTTTAGTGATTAATGGCAATATAGTTAGCTCTGGGAGAGATCCAGCTTCATATCTCGATATAATCTGTCAAGCATTTACAGATGCTCCTGAAGAATGTTCAGAGGTTTTGTCCTCTGATGTTCCTAATGCTTATTTTGGGTGGGGGGGAACCGGTTCATCAACAAGTGCTCAATGTGCATAATTTATAATTACTTCTTTTTTCTCTTTTAAATGTTGAGTTTTTTATTCTTCATTTTCTTTTTTTACGTTATCAATTAATACTTTTGTTAATAATGCCATTCCAACCACCATTATTGCAATTATTATGTAAAAGATAACCATTCCCAAAATTCCGCTTGAAACTGTGAAAGTGTCATAACTGTCAGCGCTGACATTCCCGTAACTTACTTTGGAATAGAAAAGATAATCCCCAAATTTCATATCTTTTGGAATTGTTAAGAATTTTTCTCCTGAGAAATAATCTTTAAGTGCGAATGTTTCTTTTTTTGGATTATATGTTTTATTTTCAGCATCAAGGATGTGATATTGTAATTCCACGTCAACATCTTTTAAATCACCAAGATTTAAAACTTCCAGATTGGCAAAGATTTTACTTCCCGGGGTAACTATCTTTCTTAAAATTGTTGTTTTGATGTCAAACAAAGCAACTTTTTCTTCCACATCCAGAACAACATTTGCAAATTTGCTTATTTTTTCCGAATCAAAGTTAATTCTTCCGATATATACATCAGCTTTTTCTTTTTCAGAAACATAAATATTAAATTTAATTGTTTTACTTTCACCAACCCTTAAAACAAAAGTTTCTATTTCCGGAAAGATAAATCTATCAAGATTTTCTATAGAAACATCAATTGTTAAATCCCTGCTTCCTGTATTTGTTATGGTTATTTGCCTCTGGTATTCTGTTCCTTTTTTCACTTCAATCGGAAGAAAAGTTTTGTCCAATGAAAAATCATAATTTATTGTTGGTGCTCCACCACCAGGAGGGGGCGTTGGGGCTTCTTCTTCAGGTATTCCAGTAAAAGGTGTGCCACCAATACTTGATTCTTTTCCTCCTGCAGTGTATCCTATAGAAAATATGTCTGCTAAAACCACAGAAATAAGTAATATAGCTAAGAATACAGAGGCAATTAAAATCAACACTCTTTTCATAAAGTATAGAAGAAAAAAGTATTTTTAATTTTATCTAAGTTTAAATTAAGCGTTAAATTTTTATAGGAATTAATCTTTAGTTAAAATATGAAAAAGAGAGTGTTATTTGTTCTTTCAATATTTATTCTTACAATTGTATTTTTGCTTGCGGGAGTTTTAGCTTCTTCTGTGGAAAATAATATTCCTGTGCAAATTCAAACAACAGATGCTTCTGGAAATATAATTACAGGAACTTTTACTTTTACAATTAATATTTCCAATTCAAGCACCTGCTCTCCTGTGCTTTATTCTAATGTTACGACAAGAACTACAGATGTCAGGGGGATAGTTTCTTATTATTTGCCGGATGTTAATTTAGATTTCGATGAACAATATTGGTTTTGTTATTATAGAGATGGGGTTTTAAAAGAAGCATCAAAGGCAGGAAGGATTCCTTATGCTTTCTGGGCAAAGAATGTATCTCTGTCAGGAGTAGAAATTGATAAAAATCTTGATATGGGAAGTTATAATTTTACAACATCAGGGAACGTTGGCATCGGGACGAGCAGTCCTTCCCAAAAATTAGAGGTTAATGGGCTTGTCTTTGTTAATAACACAGGAAGCGCAACATCCGCTTATGTTCAATATTCTGTTTCCGGCGGCCAGACATGGCAGTCAGGACTTAGAGCAAGTACTACGGATTTTAGAATCATAGATGTAACAAATAACAAGTATCCATTTAAAATAGAGACAAACACTCCAGATAATACTTTATTTCTTGACTCTGCTGGAAACGTTGGCATAGGAACAGCAAATCCAACTCAAAAATTAGATGTTGTAGGAGCAATTCAATTAAGTGACAATTCTGGCTCAGATGAAGCTGGAACAATAAGATGGACTGGAACAGAGTTTCAAGCTTATAATGGAACTACTTGGAACACCTTTGGAACTACAGGAGGAGGCGCAAGTATATGGAGTCAAAGCGGAAGTGACATTTATTATAACAATGGCCTTGTTGGCATAGGGACGAGCAGTCCAAGTCAGGATTTACATATAGAAGATACAAGTTCTGCAATTATTAGGTTGCATGAAACAGAAACAAACGGGGGTGATTTTGAACTTGGGGCTGGTTCGGGTGGAACGGGATTGTTTTCTATTTGGGACCTTAACGCATCTGCATCAAGATTAACAATAGACTCCTCTGGCAACGTCGGAATTGGAACAACGAGTCCAAGTGAAAAACTTCACATTATGGATAATGTAGATACTAAGTTGAAAATAGAATCAACATTAGCAGGAACTCAAGGGGCAACTGGATTAACATTATATAACAATGTTAGCGATACCCCCTATTATTGGAATATACAAAGTTTGGGGGGTGATGGAAGATTCAGAATATATGATGTTGCAGGAGCTTCACAAGGAGAAAGATTTACGATTGACCAAACAGGAAACGTCGGCATCGGAACAACGAGTCCAGGAGCAAAATTACATATTAGGGGAACACCTGGCTATCCTGCCAATTCTGGCACTGCCTTTACGGGAATCACTAGGTTTGGGACTGGTTATTACGATACAGTATTAGATGTCGGACAAGGAGATTCTGGTTCTTATGGCTTGTGGCTTCAAGCGGAAAATCAAGTTAACTTAGCGATTCATTATCCGATTTTATTGAATCCAAATGGCGGCAACGTCGGCATCGGGACAATAGCACCGGATACTCTCCTGCGTTTGGGGACTGGGTATATCGGCGTAAACAATTTATACGGTTTGCGTTCACGGAATGCGGCAGACTCAGCATGGGCCGACCTGATTAACATGCAGGCGGATGATTCAGTTAGGCTATATGACAGTAAGGTGAGTATTACAAGCGCTGGCAACGTCGGAATTGGAACAACGAGTCCTTTAGCAGATTTACATATATCCGGCTCTGATGAATTAAGATTAGGTGGAACAGCAGATGTGGGATATATAACTATTGAAACTTATAAAGGGGGGTCGGGAGCAGGAAGGGCAACATTTAATGCTGTGGATGGAACTGGCACTGGAGATGCAAGTTATCAGTTTAGTGTTGCTGGAGATGTAAAATTTAGAATATTAAACAATGGAAA
>CAZRCO010000022.1:0-9005 GCA_964598635.1 Candidatus Woesearchaeota archaeon
TAAAATTGTAGGAATTAACAAACAGCCCATCATATTTGTTCTTCTGACTCCTGTAGAAATACAATAAATTCCTGTTAATGTAGATATTATCAAAACAGCTAATCCTAGAAAATTAGAAACAATAAATACAACTATTGCGAGAGTAATTAAGGTTATGTATGAAATTATTGAATAATCTATCTTGGTTATTTTCCTTAATAAAAATTTTGCAAGAAAGAGAGTTAAGAAAAAAGAGATTATACTGCTGATTAATACTACAGTTAAAATTAAAAATAAAATGTTCGGAGAAATCGCTCCTATTATCTCCTGCATTGCAACAGCAGCTCCGGTCCTTGTTTTTGAAATTACATACAAGGAAATAAATGAGAAGCCCATAACTAAAGTGTTTGTGGCTCCTAGCAAAATCAAAAAGCTTTCTCTGTCTGTTCTTGAAGTTGTTATAATTTGGTTTCCAATAATAGCTGCTTGTCCACTTCCTAACCCAGGAAGAAAACTACATAGTGGAGAAGCTATAAGAGAGCCTATGAAAGCACGGGCAGCGGGCTTATTTATCTTTTTTAAGGAAACTAGTTCAATTTTTTGTTCTGGAATTTGAATTTTATTTTTTATACTCATTACTAGCATAGAGCCTCCAAAAAGTCCTGTTAAAAGAGGAAGAAGAGGCTGATTTAATGAAGGAAGATTTAGCACACTTAAACCTAAAACACCTGTTAAAATGAAGATAAGCAGAGCAGAGAATTTTTTCCTTTCCAGAAATATTAAGAAGAAAGACGCCAAAAATAGAATAATAGGTATTAAATAAGGTTTAGTTAGAAAACTGTATATTTTATCTATTACAAATGTTGCGGGGAAGGCAATTAAAAATAATGTAAAAGTTGCTATAAGCCCCCCATATGCAGTTAAAATTATTGCTTTATAACCCTGACCCTTTTTTAATAATTCATGTCCCGGAAGAACAGATAATTCTGTATCTGTATCAGGACAGCCAAGAAGCACAGAAGGAATGAAATCTAAGAATGTGTGGGTTATTGCCATTGCTGCAATAAAAACAACAAGATAAATTGGGTTTATTGTGGAAAATAAAGAAACAGACAATGAAATAAGAAAAATTCCAATAAGATTAATATGAATTCCAGGAATTAAGCCTGTAAGGATTCCTGCAGTGATGCCAAATAGCAAAGCTAAAAGGATTTGGATTAACATCTGAGATTTTATAATTAATAAGAAACATTTAATAATTAATATTCATTTGTGTGGTTATGAATACAGAGGAGAAAATAGGTTTAATAAAAAGAAATGTTGAGGAATTAATTGAAGAAAGGGAATTAAGGAAACTTTTAGAAAAAGAAGGGGCTATTAAACATTATATTGGTTTTGAGATTTCTGGGAGAATTCATTTAGGAACTGGTTTGATGTCTATGTTAAAAGTAAAAGATTTTATTGATGCTGGGGTTGATTGTAGTATTTTTTTAGCAGACTGGCATACTTGGATAAACGATAAATTAGGGGGGAATCCAGATACTATTAAAAGAATCGCTGTTGGTTACTTCAAAGAGGGGATGAAAGCAAGTTTAAAGTGTGTTGGGGGAAATCCTAAAAAATTGAAGTTTGTTCTGGGAAGTTCTTTGTATCATAATAATGATTTATACTGGGCTACAGTAATTGACGTGAGTAAGAACACCACTCTTTCAAGAATGCAGAGGAGTATAACTATTATGGGAAGGAAAGAAGGGGGTAACGTGGATTTTGCAAAGTTAATCTATCCTCCGATGCAGGTTGCGGATATTTTTATGCAAAAAATAAACTTAGCCCATGCTGGACTGGATCAAAGAAAAGCTCATGTCATTGCAAGAGATGTTGCGGGAAAACTTTCTTTTTGCCCGCTTTTGGATAAACAAGGAAAACAAATTAAGCCAATTGCTGTTCATCATCCTCTGATTTTAGGATTAGGGAAACCCCCTATTTGGCCAGTGCCAAAAAACAAAAAACACGAGTTTTTATCTTCTTTGAAAATGAGCAAATCCAAGCCAGACACTGCAATTTTTATCCATGATTCTCCCGAGGAAATTAGAAGAAAAATTAAGAAAGCTTTTTGTCCTGAAAAAGAAATAGAATTTAACCCCTTAATTGATTGGGCGAAGAAACTAATATTTCCTATAAAAGGCAAATTAGAAGTTAAAAGGGAAAAGGAATTTGGGGGGGATGTTACTTATAACTCTGCTGATGACTTAGAAGAAGATTTTTCAAAAGGAAAATTACATCCAACTGATTTGAAAAACGCTATTTCAGAGGCTTTAATTGAAATATTAAAACCTGCAAGAGAGCATTTTTCCAAGAAAAAAATAAGGAAAATGTTAGTGGAGCTGGAAAAATTAATGGAAACTTACTAATTACCTTGTCTTAAATTCAACAATATCTAAATCTTTTAATTCATGCTTTAATCCTACTACCTGTCCTGGAAATTTGCTTGAGGGGCCCCAAATTTTAACTTGGTTTATTCTTTCACTAAATCCATGAAGAATTTTTTCTGCAACATCTCTAACAAAAGAACCTTTTTCTAAGATTATAGGTTTATCTTTTTTTGATTGGGCGTCAAAGGCTTTTCCTGGCTCTTTAGTATATATCCGGATTTTATTAAAACTCTGGAAGATTTTTTCTTTTAATGCCTTAAGCGATTCTGTGTTAAGGGTTTTTGTATTTATGATAAGATAGTTGAGTTTTTTGCTTTTCATTGTGGCTTCCAATTTTCTTATATCAATATTATTGGTTTTAATATTGAAAACTATTATTCTTTTTCTGGTCGCATTAATTAATTCTTTTTCTATAGTATCTATTTGCCTTAATTCATTTATTAAAATAAGAATAACATCTGCACTATTGACTAAGCCCCGATCATAGTATTCTGATTCAAATGCCGGAATTTCAATAATTTGTATATTTACTCCTGCATATTGCATAATTCCAATTACAGGATTTTTGGTTGTAAATTCATAACTTGCGACTTTAGGGTTTGCATTTGTCAGCAGGCTTAAGAGGGAAGACTTTCCAGTATTTGTCAATCCTATAATAACAGCCTGCATCTCTTCTTTTTTTATCCCTGATTTTGCTGATTTTCTTTTTTTTATTGCCTGTTCTTTTGTATACTTAAATTTCGCAAGTCTCTTTTTTAGCTGGGCTCGTAAATTCTCAGCCCCTTTATGTGACGGAGCAAGAGAAATCATTTTCTTTAAAGCTCTTATTTTCTGTTCTGTTGTTTGTGATGCTAAATATTCTCCTTCTGCCTTTTTGTAGTGGGGGGATGCATTAATCGGCATTTTGAAATTTGTTTATTATTTTTATATATTCTTTACTTAATCCCCCAAGTCTGAAAATAATTACTTTATTAAACCCGGAGTGATTAACAAATTCTAAATCTTTTTCAAGATTTTTTGGAGAAAGAATTGGCTCATTTCCTAAGATTCCTGTTGCAATTGTTCCAAGGCTTATAGAATAATTTTCTTTATCTCTTAACCTCTTTAGATTTTTCTTTATATTCCTATTCATTATTCCTGAATTCATGCTAGTGTAAAACATAAGGCCTTTTTCTGTTTTGATATTGTAATCCAGACCGAGCATCTTCATGAAGAAAGAAATTATTGAGGCAGGAAACTCAGCTGTTGTTATTCTTTCTCTATTATGTTCCAAGAATTCTCTTATTAGTTTTTTATTTCTCAGAAAATCCGGCAGATTTTTATATATTAATTTTCTATCTCTTGGAAGTTCTAAGTCTATTAACAAATGATTTTTTATCTTTTCTAATTCTTGAAAAAGCTCGCTCAAGTCAGAATGATTTGCAAAAGGCGAAATCCAGTACGAATTTTTTATTATGGGCCAATAAGCAACTTCTGTATCTTTTTTTATTTGTCTAACTTTTCTTTCAAGTCCTCTGAATTCATCAAGGGATTTTGCAGCGAGAAAAAGTCTTATGGGGTATTTTATAAGTTTTAGTTTTCCCAAGCTTTCCTGTGTTGGAAATTCCTCATAAAAATCTATTTGCATATATCTTTTAAACTATTAAACATTAAAAATTTTATGAACTCTAAAAACAAGATAGACAAGGACTTCTTTTTAAAAGAAGCACGACAGGTTGCTCGTGAGTTGCTTGGAAAAATTTTAGTCAGAAAAATTAATGGTAAGGAATTAAGGGGAAGAATAGTTGAAACAGAGGCGTATTTTGATAAAAAAGATCCAGGTTCCAGAGCTAGACAGAATGGCGATTTAAGAGAAACTATGCTAATGGCTCCAGGCACAATTTTAGTTTATGGTGTGCATAATAATTGGCTAATGAATTTTGTAACAAATAAACAAGGAAAAGCAGAAGCTGTTTTATTAAGGGCCTTAGAACCTTTAAATTTCAATTTAAATTGTTCCGGTCCGGGATTATTAACTAAAGCCTTTCTTATAAATAAGAGTTTCCATAAAAAAAATATCTTTGATTTAGATGATTTTCTGATAGAAGACAAGAGTAATGAAAATATAAATCTTGAAATTGTTGAAAGTTTTAGAATTGGTTTGAAAAAGGATCTGCCAGAAAAAATGAGATTTTATATTAAAGGAAATAAGTTTATCAGCAGAAAATAAACAAGCAAAAATGAACAAAAAACAAATTATTGAAAAAGTCATACAGAAAAAAAAATATTCGCAGCTCCCTATAAAAGATGTTGAAGCAGCTTTTTCTCATTTTGAAAAGAGACAGGTTAGTGATGAAGAGAAAATTCGGTTGACAAGGGAGTTGTTACACAAGGTTTTCGGAGTTTTTACCAGCAGGAAAATTCTGTCCCCTAAAGATAAAGATGTTGAATGGATTTTAAGGAAACATCTTTCTACAAGGGAAAGGCTTCCATATTATAATGAAATTTATAAAAGAATCTTAAAAACATTAGGCAAAAAGCACATAAGTATAATTGATTTGGGAGCAGGTATTAATGGATTTTCTTATAATTTTTTCTCTAAGTTAGGTTTTGTTGTTAATTACACTGCTGTTGAAGCCTTGGGGCAGCTTGTTGACTTGATGAACAGTTATTTTAAAAAAGAAAATGTTGAAGGAAGAGCAGTTCATTTAAGTTTGTTTGAACTTGAAGATGTTAAAAGAATAATCAAAAAGCAATCTAAACCCAGAATTGTTTTTTTATTTAAGACTGTAGATTCATTGGAAATCCTTAAGAGGAATTATTCTAAAAAGCTAATCTTAGAAATTGGGTCTATGACAGATAAAATTGTTGTTAGTTTTGCTACTGAAAGTATAACAAAGAGAAAAAGATTTTATGTTAAAAGAACCTGGATTCTAAACTTTATTAAAGAGAATTTTAAGATTTTAGATGATTTTACTTTTGGTGGAGAGAAGTACCTTGTTTTTGAAAAAAAGTAAAATTTATAAAAAGAAATTAATTATTCTCCTTAAAATGGTACCTCAGATGATGGAAAAAGAGACTATGCCTAGTTCTGCAGGAGAACAACAAGGAGCTGAAACGTCACAACCTAAGAAAAAAATGAAATGGTTGTTGTGGCTAGCAATAATTGCAGCAGTTATTCTTGTTGGTGTTGGGATATATCTCTGGGTTCTTTAAAACAATCTTAAATAATCAAAATTTGAGATAGAAAATTAATAATTATAGTTTATCTTTTAAAATCCAATTAGATTTATATACTGTTCTAATTTTTACAAATTATGAAACCAAAATTTTACAGAAAAGTTCTAAAAAACGGAATGACTGTAGTTTTTGAGAAAAGAAATATCCCTATTGTTAGTGTTGCTTTTGCGGTGAGACGTGGGGGGATTAATGAAGTTTCTAAGGAAAAAGGGATTTCACATTTTATAGAGCATATGCTTTACAAAGGCACAACAAATAGAACTTCTAAGGAAATTGCTGAGGAAATCGAAAGAAAAGGAGGAATTTTAAATGGTTTTACTGATGAGGAAATTACTGGCTATTGGTGTAAAATACCCAGTAAACATCTTAATACTGCTCTGGAAGTTTTAAGTGATATTGTTAAAAATCCTTTATTTGATGAGAAAGAAATGGAAAAAGAGAGGAAGGTAATTTTTGAAGAGATTAAAATGAGAAAAGATAACCCAACAATGTATGTTTTTGACAAAGTTCAAAGCTGTCTTTATGATTCCCCTTTCGGAGACTCTTTGACAGGAACATTCCAGACAGTTAGTTCAATTAATAAGAAAAAAATAACTGAAAAATTTAGGGAAATTTATAAGGCTAATAATATGATTCTTTGTGTCGTAGGAGGTGCTAATTTTTCTGATATTATTAAATTTGCACAGGATAATTTTGAAAAAGAAAAAGGAAAGAGGACGGGATTCAGAGTTAAAATAAAACTGATGAATAAATCAAAGATTGAAAAGAGGAAAGGAATAGATCAGGCCAATTTAATTTTTGCATATCATGTTCCTATAGCGTCAGACAAAAGAAGTTATGTTGCAGAAGTTTTAAGCTCATTAATGACTGATGGGATGTCTTCACGACTTTTCAGAGAAATTAGAGACAAAAGAAACCTTGCTTATTCAATTAAAGGTGATTCAAATATAAATAAAAATTTTGCTTATAATTATGTTTATATCGGAACGAAGAAAGAAAACGTTGAACTTGTTAAGAGAATAATTTTAGATGAGTTTGAAAAAGTTTCAAAAATCCTCAAGAAAAAGGAACTTGAAGAAGTCAAGGAGCAATTAATTGGAAATCATTATATTGCAATGGAAGATTCCCAAAGCCAGATGGCTAGTCTGCTTTCTTATGAAATCATAGGAAATGCCAGAGATTTTTATAATTTTGAGAAAAACATTAAAAAAGTTAAATTAGAAGAAGTAAAAAAACTCGCTTCAGAAATAAAAGGAAAAAAATATAGCTTTCTAGCCTTGGTTCCTTTAAACAAGTAATCTTAAAAACTCTTTTTATTAGTTGAATTTATGTCATTTGTTGTAAAAGTTCCTTGTATAAACGGCCTTGGAAAAACAAAGGGCTGTGAAAAAGCGGGGAATGCTATTTTGAATTCCCTTGAAGATATTCAGAGTAATGAGCAGAATAAGCCAATTGAAGTCAGACTTTTGGATTTAGAGGAAATACATTTAGATAATTCTAATGTTGAGTTGAGTAATGAATTAATTTATAAAAATTCTTATAAAATATTTGGGGTGAAACCAAAAGCAATTTTTTTAGGGGGGGATCATTCTATAAGTTATTCTATAGGGAAAGCTTTTCTGGAGCATTGCATAGATTCTGGAAAAGAACCCTGTCTTATAGTTTTTGATGCCCATGCAGATTGTATGCAGCCAATGCCTGAGCCAAGCCATGAAGAATGGCTTAGAAAATTAATTGAAGAAGGTTTTCCAAAAGAAAATGTCTTGCTTGTCGGTGTTAGAAATATGTGGAAAGAGGAAATTCAGTTTATTAATGAAAAGAAAGTTAAGATGATTAATATGAACCAACTCTTAGATAATTTACAGGATACTTGTGACACAATTATGGAATTTTCAAATGGGAAGGAGCTTTATATTTCTATAGATATTGATATTCTAGATCCTGCATTTGCTCCCGGAACAGAATATTTAGAAACAGGAGGTTTATCTTCCAGGGAATTTATCTATTTAATTCAAAGATTAAATAAAATTAAAAATTTAAAAGCTGTTGATTTAGTTGAAATAAATCCTGAAAAAGATGAAAAATATAATAACATTACAGTTAAACTGGGAGCTAAAATTTTAAGTGAATTATTATAGTAAAAGGAAAAGATGAGGGTTTTTATTTCCATTGATATGCCTGAAGCTGTGAAGAAGCAGATTGTTAAAATTCAGAATTCTCTCCCTGAATTTTCTGGAAAGCTTACAGAGCCAGAGAATTTACACTTAACTTTAAAATTTTTAGGAGAAATTGATGAAAAAAGATTAGGAGAAGTTGAAAGGAGATTAAAGGAAATTAAGTTAGATGGTTTTGAAACAGAAATTGATTCTATTGGTATTTTCTCTGAAAAATTTATTAGAATTATCTGGCTGCATTTAAGGAATTGTGATAAATTACAGAAAGAAATTGACAATGTTTTAAAAGACTTATTTCCCAGAGAAAGAAGATTTATGAGCCATTTAACTATTGCTAGAGTAAAGAGGATAAAGGATAAGAAAAAGTTCTTAGAAAGTTTGGAAAAAATAAAAATTTCAGAGATTAGATTTGTTGTAAATGAGTTTGAACTTAAGAAATCAGTTTTAACAGAAAAAGGGCCTGTTTATGAAATACTGAGAGAATATAAATTGGGGAAATAATTTTTTAATAATCTTGCTCAATTAATTCTTTTAAAATTTCTGCTTTTTTCCCCAATACCTCTTTTAATTCATCTTCAGTGGCATTGATTATGCCTTTTATTGTGCCAAAACAAGATAAAAGTTTCCTAGCTGTTTTTGGGCCTATGCCTGGGAAACCTTCCAATATAAACTGTAGCCTTTCTTTTTTATCTAATGTCTTTTTATTCACATTGAGAGATAATTCTCTTGGCCTTCTTTTTGCAATTACTGAAATGAATTTAGCAGAATCTTCGTAGTCTTTTGAGAAGATTATGGGGATTCTATGTTTTATTAATATTGATATTAAAAACCCCCTAATAGAGTTTGGATGCATACCCATTTTTTCAGAATATTCCTCAGAATACAAATCCTGTTCATCAATTCCCTCAATAATCAATAATGGATTTTTATATTGCTTTAATCCTTCCAATTGTCTGATTAGTCTTCGGTTTATCATGGATGAAATAAAATCAGAGACTGTTTTCCTTTCTATAGCAATATCATTCACAAGATAATCAGCAACATTTAGCTGTTTAAAGTCAATTTTAAATCCTAACTGAATTAGTTCTGAGATAATTAAGGAGTTTCTCTCTCTGTAATCACAAATCACTTTAATTTCGGTTTTATTATTCTTTGATTTTCTTTTTCTATGTTTTGTAAAGATAGTAAAAATTTCTTTCAT
>CAZRCO010000023.1:0-7510 GCA_964598635.1 Candidatus Woesearchaeota archaeon
ATCATAAGATTTCAATAAATTAAACCTATAAAATAAAGAAAATGGGAAAAATAAGTCCAGTGTCAATTAAATATATGATACATGCAAATTTCACAGCAGAAGGGGCTCTTGAAAAACCGGATGTAATTGGAGCTATATTCGGCCAAACAGAAGGTTTACTTGGGAATGAATTAGAAATGAGAGATCTTCAAAAAGAAGGAAAAATCGGAAGAATTGAAGTTGAATTGCAAAGAGAAGGTAAAAGAACTATTGGAACTATAAAAGTCCCAACAGCGCTTGATCAGTCGGAGACAACTCTTATAGCAGCAGCAATTGAAACTATAGAAAGAATAGGTCCTTCAGATTCCCAAATAGAAGTTGAAAAGATTGAAGATGTCAGAGGACGTAAAAGAGAATACATTGTTGAAAGGGCTAAGAAATTAATGAAAGAGTTTCAGGCTACAGATTCAAGGGAGATTTCAGCTGAAATAAAAAATGCTGCAAGAATCTCTGCCCTCTCTGAATATGGAAAAGAAAAACTTCCCAGTGGAGACATTTCGGGAAGAGAAGTGATTATTGTTGAAGGAAGAGCAGATGTATTAAATTTAATCAGAAATGGTGTTAATAATGTAATTGGAATGAACGGAACAAAACTTCCTGAAGATATAAGAGAACTTAGCAGAGAAAAAGATATGATTCTTTTTGTTGATGGAGACAGAGGCGGGAAACTGATAATTAAAAATGTTATTGACAATGCTTCCATCAAATATGTTACAGTTGCGCCTTCAGGAAAAGAAGTTGAAGAACTCACCGGAAAGGAAATTTTAATGAGTTTAAGGAAAAAAATTCCTGTTGAAGAATTTCGTTCTAAAGAGGGGCTAACAAAAAATAGTTCCTCTTATTCTTTTTTTGACAATACAAATAAGGTTGATAAAGAAAAACTTAAGGAATTTGCAAGAAAATATAAAGGAACAGGCAATGCTGTTTTATTAAATGAATCTTTACAGGAAATCAGAAAAGTTTCAATAAAAGGTCTTGTTAATTCTTTGAAAAGAAATGTTTCAAAAAACCCAAAAATTGTTATAATTGATGGTACTGTAACTAATTCTGTTATTAAAGCAGCAGAACAGGCTAGATGTAAGGTTATTTTGGGTAGAAACTTTGTAACTACAGATACAAACCTCCAGTTACTTAGTTTTTAGAGCTAGAGATTTATAAAAACAAAACTAAGAGAAGATAAGTCACTTTTTGTTCTGACATTTAGTACTATTAAATAGGTATTATATGTTATCACCATAAAGTTTATAAAGAATTCTCAGGTGTCTAATTTACAAATGGAAACCTTGTTTCCTAACTTAAATAAAATGGAAAAGAACATGAAAGCAAAAAAAAGCTTGGTTTCTTTGTTTGTGATTACAAGTATTTTGCTATCTCTTGTTAGCGTGAATGTAGCTGCAGTATTACCAGAAGTAGAAGTCGATGGGGTTAATGCAGAATATGCATCTGTTGTTGCTGGTGAAACAGTACCTATAGTGATTTGGTTTACAGCGGGTTACGATGACACCCAAGTCACAGTAAAAGCAGAGATTGAAGGAGATAAAATAGATGTTGATACTGAAACTGCTCCTTTTGATGTTGAAGCTGGAAAAACTTACAGAAAAGTGTTGAGCTTGAAAGTTCCTTATGAACTTCAGGACGATCCAAGTGAAGATGTAACTCTTAATATAGAAATAGATGGAAGAGGATATTCTTTCTCTGAAAGTTACACATTAAGAGTTCAAAGACCTTCGTACAATGTTGGCTTTATGTCAATAGGTGTAAGCAGTTTGGTTGAAGCAGGAGAAATCTTTCCTGTGGAAGTTGTCTTAAAAAATACAGGTTACAATGATCTTGATGATTTGTATGTGACTGTAGAGATTTCTGCGCTTGATGTCCAAAAAACAGCTTACTTCGGAGATTTGGTTGCAATAGAAAACGAAACTGACGATGATGAAGAAGATACTGTAAGCGGAAGACTTTATCTCCAGGTTCCTTACGATGCCAAAACCGGAGTTTACACACTTGAAACAACTGTAGAAAACGGGGATTTGACTTTGACTAAAGTTAATCAAATCAGCGTAAAAAATGACTTCTATAACAACATAATTGTAACTGACTATAGAAAATCTGTTGCAATTAATGGAGAAGCACAATACGAACTGTTAATTGTAAACCCTACAAACAGTTTGAAAGTGTACAGGCTTGTTCCGGAATCTACAAATGCTGTTACATCCAAAGTTGATGAAGCAGTTGTTGCAGTGCCTGCAGGAACAAGTAAGACAGTTAATGTGGCTGCAAAAGCAAATTCAGAAGGAGAGCATAGTTTCAAAGTAGATATGTTTTCCGGAGAAGAGCTTGTAAATTCCGTTACACTTACTGTTAATGCTGATAAAGGAGTAATAGTGAATCCGATAGTTGTTTTGACAATTGTCCTGGCAATAGTTTTCCTTGTGTTGCTAAGCGTCTTAATTGTCTTAATTACAAAGAAGCCTAAGAAAGAAGAAGAATACGGAGAAAGCTATTATTAAATTTTTTAATTTTTATTTTTTATATTTTTTTAATATTCTTTAGAATATCTTTAGATAAGTGACCTTGTTAAGTTTAATCTAAATCCTTAGACTAACAACCTTGCTTATTCCATCATGCATGCTTAGTCCATAAAGATTGTTTGCATTTAGAATAATCTCATCATTGTGTGTTATTATTATATACTGCCCTCTTTCCATATATTTTCTTAACAGCAAAGAAAGCCGTTCAGAGTTTCTTTTGTCCAGTGCTGCATCAATTTCATCAAGAAGATAAAACTGATAAGGGCGGAGTTCCTGAATAGCAAAAATAAGGGCTAATGCAATAAGCACCTGTTCCCCCCCTGAAAGAGATGTTGCATCAAAATATTTCCCATGCCCTGTTTTAACTGTTATTCTGATTCCTGTACCTGGTTCAAATGGATCTGTTTTGTTCTCCAATTCAAGAGACACATGCCCCTTGCTGTTTAATCTTGAGAAATTCCTTGAAAAAATTTCATTCAATTCATTCAGGGTTTTTATGAAAGTTTTTTTCTTTCTGACATCAATGCTGTGAATTATCTTAAGTATTTCCTCTTTCTCCTTTTCAATAGTCCCCATTTTTTCCTTTATTGTATCATACTCTTTTTTTACTGATTCATAAACTTCCAGAGAGCGGAGGTTAACTGAACCTATTTTTAATAATATCTCCCGTGTCTTGTTTAATTTGCTGATTAAAACTTCCTTAGCCAGCATAACAGGTTTAATATCTCCAAATTCTCTTAGTTCTATCTCAAGATTTTCCACTTCTGCATCAAATCTGGCTTTATCAATTTTAAGATTATTCATCTCCTGTTCAAAGTTGTGTAAGATATTTTGTCTTGAAGAAAGTTCTATCTGGTTTTCTCTTAATTTTGTCTGCAATGATTCTCTCTCAGATATCATCTTTCTGAACTTTTTAGTTAATTCTTCTTCCTGCTTTATTTTATCTTTAAGGAAAGCTCTTTTTTTCTGTGCACTGCTTTTAATTTCCTCAATTTCTTCACTCAAATCTTCCTGATTCCTCAACAACTCTCTTAAAGAAATTTTTGAGCGGTCCAGTTCCCTTTTTCTGAAAGAAATCTCAGAATCGAGATTTTCCTCTGTTCTTAAAGAAATCTCCTGAAGCTCAATTTTGGCGGTTTCATATCTCTTTTCTATACCAGAATTCTTATTCAGTTCTTCTTCAAGTTCTTTTTCTCTTTTTTCTGTCTCAAACAGCTCTTTTTTTGTACCTTCAATTTTCCTTTGTATTAGTTTAATCTGCTCTTTTTTTTCTTCAATAGTGGATAATCTAACAAGGTCAGATTCTCTGTTAAATATCTCTGAATTCATTTGTTCTATTTCCTGACTCAAAATGTCTTTTTTACGCGAAATTTCCCCTAATCCTTTGTCTGATGCCTCAATTTCATTCTTCAGAAAGATAATTCTTGAGCCTGTTTCTTCTTTTATTGAATTTATATGATCTTCTGTTATCCTGCTCTTACATAAAGGGCATATTTCCATGTGGGATATCTTTTCAATTAACTCATTCTGCTTATCAATCTCCTGCTCATAAGAATATGATTTCTTCTCCAACTCCCTTTCTTTTTTAACCAGTCTTCCCAAAAGTTCTTCATTTTCTGATACAGAAATTTTGAGAGAATTTATTTTCTCCTTGTCTGTTTTTCTGTCAAATAAATCTCTTGAAATAGATTGCATTTGCTTCAGTATGAATCTGGATTCGTTCAGATAATTTTGAAAATTTTCTCTTTTATCTTTTAATTTATCCTTAATTGCTCTTAATTCTGATTTAATTATATAAAATTTCTTCCTCTGTTCTTCCAAATCTTCAACTTCTTTTTTCTTTATCTCCAAATCTTTCTGTTTTCCGGATAAAATTGGAGTTTCTTTATGAAGTTCTTTAATCGATGATTCATTATCTTTTATTATCCTCTGCAATTCCTCTTTCTGATTCAAGATCTCTGATATTTTGCTTTCATAATTTTCTATCTTGACATTTATTCCTGCTAATTCTGCCCTTAGATTTGCTATTTCTTCATTTAATTTTTCCTGTTCTAATCCTTCAGATTTCTGGATAGTAAAGTTTATAGAACCAATTTTTGATTCAATACCTCTTATAGCGTTTTTAATCTTCATTATTGTTTCTTTTGTTTTTTTCAGATTTGTCTCTTTTTTCAGAATCTCTTTATTCACTATTGCGTTTTCTTTTCTCTTCCTAAGCAAATCAAAGTTTATTATACTCGCTTTGTATCTTTTTGCATTTTCTTCAAGTTTCTTAAACCTTAAAGCCTGTTGCCTTTCTCGCTCAAGATTATTCAAATATATTGTTCTCTCTCTTAGTATTGCATTGATTTCTCTCAATTTTTCGCTGGTTTTTTCAAGTTCTCTCAAAGACTTTTCTTTTCTTGATTCATAGACAGATATTCCTGAGACTTCTTCCACTATTTTTCTTCTTTCTTCTGTATGCATTCTTACAAAATTCTGAATCTCGCCCTGCAAAATTATATTAAATCCGTGCGGATCTATCCCGCCCTGAGCTAATAAATTCAAAACTTCCTGTCTTGTTTTTGTTTCATTATTAATTTTGTAAACACTTTGCCCGCTTTTTTTAACAATCCTTTTAATTGAAATTTCATTATTCTCTAAGGAGAATGTCTTGTCAGAATTATCAAATATTATTTCGACACTTGCTTCTTTTGCGGGGGTTACAGATTTTGTCCCAAGAAAAATAAGGTTTCTTGATTTTGCCGCTCTAATTGATTTCATGCTTAATCTACCAAGAACAAAACATAGCGCATCTGAAATATTGCTTTTTCCGCTACCATTCGGTCCGAGAATAACATTTATCTCAGGAGTAAAAGGTATTTCTGTTTTTTTCGCAAAACTCTTAAATCCCTGCATCACCAGTTTTTTCACATAAGTCATGGTAAGACAAAAGAGTGGGTGATTTTTAAAGATTAGGATAATCAAGAATTAAAATTCGTTCAGTTTTTTCTGTTCTGCTTTATTTACAGTATTTTTCCAGGTACTCCAGCTTTTTCTGAATATTCCATCATTTTGATATTTTTTCAGGTTTTTCTGCAAGAATTCACGGGTTAGCGGATCTGAACAATAACCTGAACCAATTTCTCCCCCATATTTTTCTTTCAGCATAGCCATTTCTCTTTCTCTTATATTTTTAGCCAAGATAGATGCTGCTGAAACAGAAATGTGATTTCTGTCTGCTTTATGTTCGCAGGAAATTTCTAAATTAGACAAATTATTTATTTTTAATTTTAAATCATCTGTCCATTTTGTTATATTTGTGGAGGGGCAATCTACTATAACTTTTATTTTTTTGAATCCTTTGTTAATCCTGTTTATTATTTCAGCACATGCGATAGCTTCTAACTCATTTAATTTTATCCTGTTAGTTCCATCACCATTCTCACCACCGTCTATTAAGACAGGAGGAACAACTACTACTTCAAAAGTTTCAGCTTTTTCTTTTATTTTTTCGTCAAGAAATTCGCGTCTTTTTTGGGTTAATTGTTTGCTGTCTTTAACTCCCAACCTTTTAAATTGTGTCCCAGTTTTCTTGTCTATTAAACAGCCTGCCAGGACCATCGGTCCCACAACAGGTCCTCTTCCAGCATCATCAATTCCCAATGTTAACATTTTAAAACTAAAAAGGGTTGGTTTTTAAGGATTTTTATAATAATTTGCTATTATCATTAATTAAATTCATATAACAATTTACTGAAATTTTGTATTTTGTTATTCTTTATATGAATTCCTTCTGATTTTAATAATTCTCTTTTGTTTTCTGTTCCCGAAGCAAACCCCCCAATTTCTCCATTTGATTTTACTACTCTATGACAAGCCACTTTTGGAGCATAAGGATTTTTGTTCATTGCATTTCCCACTGCCCGATAAGCTCTTGTTCCTAACGCTTTTGCAATATTTTTGTAAGTTGTGATTTTTCCTTTTGGAACTTTTCTTAATAGCATATAGCATTTCTCTGAAAAAGTTTTTTGTTCCATATAAACCCTAATAAATTAATAGCAGCGGATGGATTTGAACCATCGACCTCGAGGTTATGGGCCTCGCGAGCACTCCTGACTGCTCTACGCTGCTATAATAACAAAAATATGACACTGCTTTTAAAGGTTTTCTTGATACTGAATAACAAAGCTTATAAGTTTTAAATAATCTATAAAATTATACAAGTTAGTATAAAGCCCACGTCGCATATCGTATGGAAACCTAAGGTTTCCCTAACAAGTCACCTTTCCTTTAAAAAAGAAAGATATGATAATGCCCACGTCGCATAATGGTATTGCAGTGGATTGCTAATCCACGCCCTTCGGGGCTCGCAGGTTCGATTCCTGCCGTGGGCGTTTTAAAAATTTTAACTGTAAAAAAAAGAGGTAAAAATGTCAAATTCACCAATGCTGGCAAAACTAAGCCATAATAAAGGTAAGGATTTTCCAACTTCGGGGTGGATTTTTGAGAGAAAATTTGATGGTGAAAGATGCATTGCTGTAAAAAATGGCAAGAATGTAAGGCTCCTCTCCAGAAATAATAAATCAATGAACAATAGTTATCCTGAAATTGTTGAAGCAATAAAAAAACAAAGACATGATTTTATTATTGATGGTGAGATTGTTACTTTTGAAAAAAGAGTTACAAGTTTTTCTAAATTACAGCCAAGAATGCATGTGAAAAAATTAACTGAAGAATTAAAGAAAAAAATTAAAGTATACTATTACCTTTTTGATATACTTGAAGCAGATGGAAAAAATGTTAAAAGAGCTCCATTAAAAGAGCGGAAAAAGGTTCTGAAAAAAACTATTTCCTTCTCAAATTTGATAAAGAATACCGAATATAAAAAAAATGGAAAAGAATATTATAAAAAAGCATGCAAATCAGGATGGGAAGGAATTTTAGGAAAAAACGAAAATTCA
>CAZRCO010000024.1:0-5963 GCA_964598635.1 Candidatus Woesearchaeota archaeon
TTTTATTATTTCTTTTTTTCCATCTGCATATTCTTCTGTTATCCTATATTCAATTATATCATCTTTTCCGTCTAAATCTTCCCCATCTAACTGAATAAAAGTTTCTAAAGGAGCATCTCCTGATGTTGGATCAACGCTAAGATTTGCTGTGGGGGGATGATTTATTGGAGTGGGGGTTGGCATAGGACAGCCACTTAATACATACAAAGTAGTGCCTAAAAGCATTACTTTTCTTATTCCTCTTTTAACGCCTTTTCCAAATCTTCTAACTTTTCTTCCCGTCTCTCTTATCTTGTCGGCGAGTGTTTTCATGTTATATATTCATACATATTAATATTTACTTTAAAAAATATATAATTTCCCCTTTATAAAACTTACTGAACAGTAGTAACAAAGAGAGGTTATTAAAGATCTCACCCTTTAATCACCAGCAACGGCTTTAGTTTTGCAACCTTCTTGCTGATTCCGAGCTCATCAATAACTCTCACAACCTCATCAACATCTTTGTAAGCTTTAGGGGCTTCTTCAATCATTCCTTTAACAGAACCTGCTTTTACTGCCACATCATGTTTTTCCAGTTCTTTTTTGATTTGCTCCTGCGTAATTGTTCTTTTCGCGCTAGCACGTGACATAACTCTTCCGGCTCCATGGGCTGTTGAGGAAAATGATATATCTTTTGCTTTTTCTGTTCCCACAAGAACATAGGAATAAGTTCCCATACTGCCAGGAATAAAAATTGGCTGTCCGGCTTTTCTGTAATCTTTAGGAATTTCTTTCCTTCCCGGCCCAAAACTTCTTGTAGCACCTTTTCTGTGAACACAAACCCTTATTTTTTTACCTTTAATTTCATAATCTTCAAACTTTGCAATATTATGAGCAATATCATAAACCACACTAATTTTAACTTTTGGAAAAAATCTCTTGAATGATTTTCTGATTTGGTTTGTAATTAATTGCCTGTTTGTGAATGCGAAATTTGCAGCAGCAGCCATTGCAGCCCTGTAATCTTTTCCAATAGGAGATTCTATTGGAGCGCATGCCAGTTCCCTGTCAGGTAGCTTTTTCACAACATCAGGAAATTCTCTTTCCATTTTCTGAATATAATCCGAAGCTGTCTGATGTCCTAATCCTCTGCTTCCTGTATGAATCATCACTGCAATCTGTCCTTTCTTAATTCCAAAAACCTCTGCTGTCTTTTCATCAAAAATTTTATCCACTTCCTGGACTTCAACAAAATGATTTCCGGCTCCGATTGTTCCCAGCTGATCTCTTCCACGAGATTTGGCTCTTTGAGAAACCTTACTTGAATCCGCCCATTTAATACAGCCATTATCTTCTGTTTTTTCTATATCTTCTTTTTCTCCATAACCTTTTTCAACAATATATCTTGCTCCTAATCTTAAAATTTCATCAATTTCTTTGTCAGAAAATTTAAATTCTCCTCCTCTGCCAACCCCTGATGGAATGTTTTTGTAAATTTCATTCAGAAGTTCCTGTCTTTTTTTCAGAAGATCATCTTTTTTTAAATCTGTTATCAAAAGGCGCACACCACAATTAATATCATAACCAATTCCCCCCGGAGAGATTATTCCTTTGTCAATATCAAAAGCTGCAACTCCACCAACACAAAATCCATAACCCTGATGAGCATCTGCAAGAGCAATTGATTTTTCAACAATTCCCGGTAACATTGCAACATTTTTAACCTGTTCCAAAGTTTTATCCTGCTTAATTGCCTCTATTAATTTTTCAGAAGCATAAATTACTCCGGGAACTTTCATTTTCCCTTCCTTGGGAATTTCGTATATGTTCTCTGAAGTCTTTTTTAATACCATAGTTGATTTATATTAGGGGGGGTTTTTATAATTATTTACTTATTAAAATGAATTTTATATTAAATAAGAACTTAAACATCCAGTACAACCTGAACTACCCATTTACCGTTGTCTTCTCTTACAAACATTTCGTTATAAGTAACGGATTTAATATGCTCTTTAATGTCATATTTTTCAGAGCTATCTCCGATAACACTGGCATGTAATTCAAATTTCCCCTCTTTTTCAGAACCTTTTATTTTTAGATTCCTTACATCTGAAACTAAAAATTTCCCAGAATCAAATAAAAAAATTATTTCATCAAGAACATTGTATAATAAGCTTTCTTTGTCTGTTCCTTCAACGTTTATCTCGTTGGTTAAAATTTTTTCTACATTTCCTTCATACATTATCTCAGAAGTCGCTAATATAGAATTTTTAAAAACTTCCTCAATGCTCTTGCCAAAAGCCTGAAATTTTACATCTGCCGTATGTTCAAGGAATTTAAATTTTTGATTTGGCATTTATTTTGTCCAGCAGAATAATTTTAATTGTCTTGGATCATATATACCCAATCCTGCCGATATAACAACAGCCTGCGCATAGATGTCTTTACTGTTACTGCCATCTGCAAAATCACAAATATCATCTACTATACATAATCGGGCATTACATTCTAAATAATCAGGAGTTCTTTCTCCAATTCTATCTTTAACGCTTTGGGGAAAATTTGCATCATTCCAATTAACAGGTAATGGACCGGTGTTCAAGATATCATTTCTAAGGGGTTCATCTAATTGGATTTCCCTTAAAATTGAAAGTTGTGCGTCATATATTTCTGAAGAAATATCCGGTTTCCCAAAATATCCCTGATTTATTAATATAAGCAGGGCTCCTGTTACTAATAAAACTGCTGTAACAGCTTCAACAATTCTCATCCACCCTTTTTTATTTTTTTCCATAAGCATCCTTATAAATATTAAATTATTGGATTTATATTCTTTACCAAACCCTTATGTTTAGGAATCCTGATTCCAGACTAGCCTCTACATTCACATATTGAATTGGAAATTCTCTGGCATAGATGTCTGTTGATATCTCTTTTTCATTTGTACCTATAATAGTTTCATTATTATATGTAAAACTAAAACCAAAATCATTTCCGGTAGGGACATTTAATCTTTCTTTTAAATTTTCATAATCTGTATTATATTCATTTGTTAAGTTAAGAATTCTTGATTCAAAAATCTGAACTTCTGTTCTTATTAAACCAATATTATAACTATGTTCTTCAATTTGTATGCATGGATTTATTGTTTTTTCTCCAGTCAAATTAAATTCAGAAGAATTATAAATCCTGTAAAAAAGATTGCTTTTTACTTTCCTGTTAACTTTTAGATCATTTCCCTCTTTATAAGATTCCTGTATCTGGTTTAATTCATTTTTAACAATAATGTGTGGAGGAATCATTTCAGTTTGAGTAAGAAAATTCTTGAACTTAATGCAATATTGGTTTGGATTTTTATATGCTTTTATATTTACTGTGCCTGTTGTGTAATTAGCTGAGAATTCTTCTGTTAGCTCTGTTCTTAAATAACTTAGAATAGCCAGTTTATCTCTTTCAACCCTTACTATTGGTTCCAGAACAGTATAAATAAAAATGATGAATGTTATGAAGACTACAAAAGAAAGAACTACCCCGACATGTGAACCTTTTTTGTTTTTTCTTTTCATTTTGTTTTTTTATTAACCTCCAAAAAGCAAATTTGAACCTGCAGAAACTAAAAAAGAAATTAACATTAATGCGAAAGAGTGTTTCATTCCTGCTTTAATACTTCCTTCTGCAAGTTTTCCGATTGTTAACCCACTGAACAGACCTTGGACTAACAGTAAATATAAAAACGAGCTGGATAATTCTTCAGGACTTACTGGCGTTCCTACTGCTGTACCCCCGAAAAATCCGGCAGCTTCTGTTCCTATGCCCCCAATACCTGTGAGCATTGGCAGGATTTTAAATTGCATAACTAATACAATTATTATAAATACAAGGAAAATGATATATCCCTGGACAATTAGTGTGGAAATAGTGGCTTTTCTTTCTTTTTTTAATTTATCAGACGTGCTAACAGCTTCTGCAACGGATTCCAGTATTTCACCTATATTTCCTCCTGCCCTTTCTGCCTGTCCTATTAATGTCAATGCCCTGGAAATAGTTTTATTATTTACATCTTTTGAAAGAGCCCTGAGGGCAGAACTCAAAGGAATTCCTAAAGAAATCTGGTTAGATAATTTTTCAATATGCGGGCTTAAGACCCCATAAGATTTGTTTCTTAAATTAATAATACTTTTACTTATGGGGGTGCCGATTTTTACACTTTCCACCAAATTTCTTGCAAACTCCAAAAACATTTGTTCTTTTTCATTTGTTTCTTTGGTTTGTTTTATTGCTGTGAACACAAAAGGTGAAGCTCCGATTAAAACACCCATCCCAATTAAGAAAAATGAAAATCTCGTGCCCATCAAAATCAATCCGAGCGTAATTACAAATAATGAAATCCCAAGCCCAATCCAATGAATTTTTTTCATCTCCATTTTTTATTTGTTTTTTTACTCTCCAGGTTGTTTTAAATGCAAAAATGACAGGAAGATTATATTAACTATTGAAATTGCAACAACCATAATTAGACTAATTGTCGGGGGACTGAGAGAAATTCCAAGCCCGCTTATTTGCATCATCATTAATAAAAGCATTAATATCATAGGGGCTGCTATAACAACGCTAATATAAATGTCCATAAAAGTTTCTGTTGTTTTGGTGTATTTTTCCCTTTCAAGACGATGTTCTAACAGCAGTGTTTCAGCTCTTTTATTAAAGAATTCAGCGAGATCCCCCCCAGAATTAATTGTGGTAGCTAAGCCGTTGCATAATTCTATAAGTTTTTTGCTCGGGCTTCTGAATGCTGCATTTTTTAAAGCAGTGACCAAGTCGTAACCATAAATATTTATCTCATTTATTAATTTCTTAAATTCTTTTTCTAGGTAGGGATATTCGTTTGTTGAAACAATTATTGCAAAAATTTTTGTTGGATCAATCAATGAGCCTGAAATTGCAGACATGTTTATTGTAGCAAAAGGAAGTTCCCTGTTAATTCCTACTTCTTTGGACTTTTTTTCAAGGGAAGGATAAATATACATAAATAAAAATGTTGCAATAGGTAAAATCAGAACCCAAAAAGTTTTCATAAATCTAATTCCAATACTTTCCTGTGCAAGAGAAATGAACGGTGCGTTAAGACTTAGACTAAAAAATAAAAAGAATACAAAAAGGATTAATGCCAAAATTCCAACCAACATGGTAGTAAAGAAAATTATTGAAATATAACTTGTTGCAGGAATGTTCATCCCCGCTTTTATTAAATCCAATCTGGTAGACTCAAATAAACCTTTATCAATCAGGTCTCTGGAATAATTGGAAAAAATCTGACTTGCTTTTTTAACGTAAGCATTTGGTTTCCTTTCTTTTCTTTCTACAATTTTTTTCTCTTTTTGTTTTAATTTTTTTAAGACACCTTTCTCTATATCAGATATTTCAATATCTCTAGGAATTTTTTCATGTTTTCCTTTCTTGATATCTTCTTCTTGGATTTGTCCCTGCTCAGATTCTTCCCTTTTTTCATCATCGGGATGTAATGGTTTTATTAGAGAGATATTTTCAATTAATCCGGATATTTTTCTGTTTTCCCTTTTTATAGAATTTTTTATAGCATTTATTTGAGAAATAAGATTTTTTTTATCCTGTTCATTTGCTGTCTCTTTCAGATTATTTAAAAATGAGGATAATTCCCTTATTGCCCTTTTTTCTCTTGAAACACTTTTTTTAAATTCCAAAAATATGTCTTTGTTTTCTGAAATTCCGGATGTTTCTGGAATCATTTTATAACCTCTGAAATCTTTTTTTGTATTTGTAAAATAAGCCGTTTTGATTTATCAAAATCTCTATATTTCTTTTTTTTATAAGCCTCTTCTAATTTTAATCCAACTTCTTCAAGAGACTCAACTAATTGCCTTAGATTTGAGATATCCCCCACATCAAGAAAATTCCCCTCTTTTGCCATTTTTAATTACTGATTAAAAAAGGTGTCTGCCTTT
>CAZRCO010000025.1:0-5583 GCA_964598635.1 Candidatus Woesearchaeota archaeon
TCTTCTTTAACTTTTTTAAATGCATCTTTTATATGATCCATTTGAAAATTAAAAAAAGGAAATATAAATATTTATTGTTATTTCATTAGTAGCTATTGATAGTTTTTATATGCTTTATAAGCTTCGTCACCAATTTTCCATCTTGATCTCTTTGTATAAGGAATCCCTTTTGGGTTCATTTTTATTTCCACAACAAGATTCTTCTTTTTAAGCTCTAAAAGTATTTTCTTGATAAATTCTTCATCTCTTGCTATTTCTTTAGCTATATGAGATGTATATAATGGTTTGGGGCTAACTGAGTAAAGTAAGGCAAGTATTTGCTCAGAAATCTTTTCCCTCTTTTCTTTTGAAATTTTCATATATTTATTAAAAGAAATTAATTTAAAATTCTTGTGTATATACGAAAGATAGAAGACTATTTAGAGTTCTGATCTCTTTTAAAAGTTGGAAGAGGTAAATGTAAGGGAAGATTCATTTCATCTTCTAAGGAGAGTATTTTTGCACTGGATTTTACTAGGATAACATTAAAAAGGGAAATCCTAAAATCATCAGGCATTTTCTTATCCTTCCATTTCTTTAATATCTCTTTTTTGAGTTTAGAATCTAAGGAAATTATCATATTCCCATTTAATTCTACTTCTGCAACATTTGGCTCATATTTAACTTTATAAGAAAACTTTACTCCTAGCATTTCCTCTTTTGTTTTAAATAAATCAGTCTTGATCTCTTTTATATCAGAAATATCAATGTTTGTACTAATTTTAGTATTCCTATCAGCTTCATTTAGCTTATCTATGCTTATTTTGTTAAAATTAAATCCTATAATTCTCATGATGATTACATAAAAATAGCATTTTTAAAGGTTTGGATGTGGTTTGCATATTGTTATATAAAATTAGTAGACACAGGATAAAATAAATTAAATTAGATCTTCTTCTGATACTATAACAAAGTCTCCTATGGCAATTATTGCACTGTATGGAATTAAAAGCTCTTTGGAGCCTGTTCTCTCTAAATTTAAATTTCGTGTATAAGGCGTAGAGTCCTTTACGACTAAATTGATTAATTCTCCAGATTTAGTCTCAAAAGTTATATCTTTAACAAAGCCTAATCTTTTACCTTCTTTAGTAACAATCATTTTTCCTAGAATAACACTAAAGGGGTTTTTGTTCTCTTGCATGTCTAAGATAAAAAGTAAGAAATTTATAAATTTTTCTGTATTGAAATTAGAGGTATTATTTAACCTTATTATGTTAAAAAGTCATGAAAAGAGAGAAAAGGAAGTGAAAAATATTGGAAATATGAAAAAGCACACCCACCCCTTTGTTTCCTGTAGAAGGATTTAAAAAAGAAAAGTTTTGTTTATTTTTTTATTTTTATTTATAAATTTTTATATATTATAATATATAATATATAATATATAATATATAATATATAATATAAGTAAGTTATATTAAAATAAAGAATTGCTTTTCCATAAGAAATAAAGGTGTTTTTCTTTTTGAGTAGTTATAATTCTTTAAATAAGGAGAAAAGTTTTTACCGTTAGAATAATTTTACTCGGATAAGTTTTCCATTGGAAATCAAAGTGTGGGAGTATTATAAAAAAATATAAAATGGCAATAGAGTTAGATAATATCTTTGAATCTTTTGATAGAAATAATATCTTTAAAGATAAGTCTATTCTTCAAATAAATTACAAGCCTAAAGATATACCTCATAGAGATGAACAAATAAAACAGGTTGCTTCTATTTTAGCTCCTATATTAAGAGGGGAAAGAGCAAGTAATTTATTTCTTTATGGAAAAACAGGAACAGGAAAGACTCTTTCAATTCAATATGTCAGTGAAGAACTTTTGAAAAGAATTAAGAAAGATAATGATTTTAAACTTAGGATAGAATATTTAAATTGTAAATTAAGGAAAGTTTCAGATACAGAATATAGAATACTTGCTGAACTTATAAAAAAATTAGGAGGAGAGGTTCCAAATACAGGCCTCCCAACCCAAGCAGTATATAATGAATTTGTTAATTTAATAGATTCTGAAAAGCAATTAATTGTCTTAGTTCTTGATGAAATAGATCAGGCTGTGAAGAAGATATCCAGTGATTTTTTATATAATTTAACAAGATTAAATTCTGAACTTTCAAAGACACAGATTTGTATTGTAGGAATTAGTAATGATATAACTTTTTTGGACGAACTTGATCCAAGAGTCAGAAGCTCTCTTTCAGAAGAAGAAATTATTTTCCCCCCTTATAATGCCCTGCAATTGCAGGAAATATTAAATAATAGAGCTAAGTATGCATTTAAAGAGAATATAATTGAAGATGGTGTTATTGCAAAATGTGCTGCTTTTGCTGCAAGAGAACATGGTGATGCAAGAAGAGCTTTAGATTTATTAAGAGTTGCAGGGGAGTTATCTGAAAGGGACAATTCTAAAAAAATCTTATTAAAACACATTGATGAAGCGAATAATAAAATAGAAAGAGACAAAATCCTTGACATTATCAAATCAGAGCCTAAACAATTTCAATTTGTATTATATTCAATAATCCATCTTTCAGAGTCAAGAACAAAGAAAAATACTTTGTCAGGATATTTAAACGAAAAGGAAACAAAAATTAATGAACCCATGTTTACTGGGGATGTGTATAATTTTTACAGAAATGTGTGTTTGAAAAATAAAGGCGAAATTTTAACTCAAAGAAGAGTAAGTGACATAATACAGGAATTTGATATGTTAGGAATTATAAATGTCAAAGTTATTTCAAAAGGAAGAGGAGGGAGAATGAGAGAAATAAGGTTAGCGATTACTAATGATATAATAGAAAAAGCAAAAGAAATTATTCAAAATTCTCTAAATTATGGAAATTAGTATCAGAAAGCTAACAAATTATATTAAGATTATATTAAAATGGATCCAAAAGAAATACTGAATTTTTGTTTAAAAAAAGGACTTTTACTAGATAGGGAAGTCTTAAAACTATTTAGCGAGTCTGTTGATTTTGAATCAGCAAAATTAATTATTGAAAAAATCCAAAAACATTCGTCTCAAAGAATTATTACTAAAACTGTTTTTAATGAGAATAAGGATAAAGTAAAACAATTTTTTTTAGATCTTCCAGAGGAAAAAGTTCAAAAACTTAAGGTAAAACTGGGGTTGAATATAGAGATTTCAAAAGAGATTTCCAGGAAAAGTTTAGATACATTGGAAAAAGGGAAAAATGAGAAAGATTTTATTTTGGATTATAATAATATAAAAATTAATTCATTAATACAGGATTTTAAGAAAAAGCCAGTAGTAAATGATTTTGTTAATTACTTCAAGAACAGACTTTATGAAATGAAGGAATATTTACAGGTTCATTCTAATTTGAAAAATCCAGTTTCAATAAATAAAATTTCAAGTGATAGGGGGAATTTTTCTTTGATAGGGATTGTCTTTGATAAAAGAATAACCAAAAATAAAAATATCTTACTGGAACTTGAAGATTTAACAGGAACTATTAAAGTTTTAATAAATCAAAATAAGCCAGAAGTTTATAAAAAGGGAGAGGAAATTTCTTTAGATTCGGTGATTGGTGTAAATTGTTCTGGGAGCAGGGAGATAGTTTTTGCCAACGATATTATTTTCCCCGATACTGCTTTATTAGAGAGGAAGAAATCTCCTTATGATGAGTCAGTGTTATTTATAAGTGATTTACATATGGGAAGCAAGTTATTTCTTGAAAAAAAATTCCAGAAGTTTATTAATTATCTTAACGGCGAAATTCCCGGTTCAAATAAAGAGGAAATAGATAAAATAAAATATCTTTTTATTGTCGGAGATTTGGTTGCAGGAGTTGGCATTTATCCTTCTCAGGAAAAAGATTTGATTTACAATAACTTAGAAGAACAATTTTTAAAAGCTGCTGAAATGCTTAAAAAAATAAGAAAAGACATAAAAATAATCCTTTCTCCCGGAAACCACGATTGCGTCAGACTTATGGAACCCCAACCTATTTTAGATGAAAAATATGCCTGGCCAATTTTTGATTTAAAAAATGTGTTTTTAACAGGAAATCCTGCTTATGTTAATATAGGAGCTAAACAAGGTTTTCAAGGTTTTGATGTTTTGACTTACCATGGCTTTTCATTTCCTTATTATGCAAATATAATACCCTCTTTGATTGTAGGAAGGATGAATAGCCCTGAAAAAATTATGGCTTATTTGTTAAAAAACAGGCATTTGGCGCCTACACATAAATCCGTTCAATATTTTCCCTCTGAAAAAGATAATTTGATAATCAGAAAAATTCCAGATATCCTCGTTTCAGGACACAGCCATAAAAGTGCTGTTACCTATTACAATAATATATTAATAATATCTGGTTCTTCATGGGAGGAAATAACTCCTTTTCAGGAAAAAATGGGAAATGAACCAGATTTTTGTAAGGTACCAATGTTTAATTTAAAAACACGGCAGATAAAGATTTTAGATTTTGAGTAAAATGGTAAAGATGATACTTACAGATGGCGATGGAACTTTATGGCAGTATGATAACCACCCATTTAAATCAGGCTGGGATGCTCTCACAAGAGCATTTTCAGAAGAGCAGCGGGAAAGATGGTTTTTGGTTAGAAATTTTTATTTGCAGCAGGAAAATGCAGGAAAATATACAAAATGGTTTACATCACAATTATCTATGTTAGAAGGAGTGTCCTTGGAAAGTGTTTGTAAATTTTTGTTCCCTATTCCTTATTCTCCCGGAGCAAAAGAGTTTTTTTCCTCTCTTGATGGAAGATATAAGAAAGGAATAGTTTCTTCAGGAATTAATATAGTTGCTGATAGAGCGAAAGAGGAATTAGGAATGGATATTTCATTTTCAAACATTCTTGAAACAAATGAAGGTTATTTTACAGGCAAAGGAGAATTAGTTTTAGGTTTAGATGAAAAAGGAGAGTTAGTTAAAAAGATTGCAGATGAACATAAAATACATCTTTCTGATATTTGTTTTATTGGAGATAATGATAATGATTTGCCTGCATTAGAAATTGTTGGTCACCCTTTTGTGATTAATCCAAAAGATAAAAGGCTGGAAGGCTATAATCAGATTGAAGATTTTACACAATTAAAATATTTTTTATAAAATGCAAACTACAAAAACCCAATTATATTTTAAAAAATTGGAAAAGGATATTGAGAAAGTTTACTCTATTGCCAAGGATGCAAGGGCGAAAGGGCTTGATCCTACAGACAAAGTTGAAATCACTTTGGCAAGAAGTTTAGCAGAAAAAGTTGTAGGGTTAATTTCAGCAATGTATCCTCAGATGGAAGATTCTGGCATTGTTGAGAGAATTTTGGAATTGGAGGAAAATTATAGCAAACTAGATGTAGCTGTTTCATTTAAGATTGCAGAAGAAATTGCAAAGCAGAAATTTTGCAAATTTAAAACTCTTTTAGAAGCTATTAGTGCAGGGATAAGGGTGGGTTTTGCTTATATAACTCTTGGGGTTGTTTCAAGCCCGATTGAAGGTTTTACCAGACTTGAATTAAAAAAAACATTAGATGGAAAGGATTATTTTTCAGCTTATTTTTC
>CAZRCO010000026.1:0-5371 GCA_964598635.1 Candidatus Woesearchaeota archaeon
CATGTAATGTCGGAAACACTGTTTTAACAGTTAACGAAGTATATGTTCTCGGTTCTGACAAGTGGGTTAACATTAGTAGCTCAACCTCAGGAGCAAGCTTCAGCACACTTTACACAGCTGAAGGATTGAAGTTCTACTTGCCTTATAGTGTTGATAACTCTACAGGAGGAGTAACTTCTTTAGACAAAGGTATGATAGACTTTTTAGATGATGCCACAAATACCACTGCGGGTTACAATGCTACAAGCTGGTACTTGTTCGCAGAGGGGGAAAGTAAAGAAAGTATTGTTGGTTCGGAAGGGCCATTTAACTTGACTATTACTAAGAACTCTGACGATAAACTTCATCCAAGTACAGTAAGCACTGGTGGTTATGAAGACTTAAGAGTAGGAGATACTGACAAGTATATGTACTACACAGAGTCGGATGTAGTTTCCAAAGTTGAACATGATAGAACTGGAAACCAATACAAAGCTACAATAACTTACTCTGGTGATCAAGCATATGGTGAATTATATCTTGCTGCTCCAGGAACAACCGTTTCGGGAGTTGAAGCTGGAAGTATTGTTTTCAAAGATACTGAAAAGACTTCCTGGCAAGGCAGAAATGTTGTGCTTGTTGGAGGTAGTTGTATTAACTCTGCTACTGCTGAAGCATTGGGAGTGCCTACTGGAACATGTGAAGCTGATTTCACAACTGCAACAAACGTAGGATCCGGGGAATATATGATTAAGAGCGTTGGTAGCGCTTTCTCATCCGGAAAGATTGCTCTTGTTGTTGCTGGTTATGAAAAGGCTGATACCCAAGCTGCTGTAAGTAAGTTAGTCAACGACCCTAGTGCTGTTGATACTACCTCTGGAAAAGAATACAGGGGAAAGACAGGAGTAACTGGTAGCCTAGCTTTCACAGAAGTTTAAAACCAATTTTCAATTTTTTTTCTTTTTCTTTTTTTTATTTCCTGGCGGCAGCCTTTTTCTAATCCGAATTCCAATAAATTTTTATAGTATAATTTAGAGAATAATCTATGAGAAAGATAATTTCCAAATATGAAGAGTCAAAAATAAGGAGAAGAAACCGTTTTCTTGCTGGCAGTGTATTAATTTTTGTTATGCTTTTCAGTATTATAGGATATTCTTTTACAGGAAGAGTGATAGATGAAAATAATTCTAACAGCATAAATTATAATGGTTTTGAATTTGTCAAGCAAAACGGATTCTGGAATTTAAATTTAAATGGAGTTAATTATGTATTTTCATACAATCCAAAAGAAATCCAAGATATTTCAGATATCTTAGGTATTTCAAATACTGAATTAAATGTAAAAAATCTTGAAAATTATAAACGTAGAAGATTATATATTAGTTCTGTAGATGGTGCAGCTTTTAGCGAGATTAGAAATAATTTATTTCCAGCTCACACACAGGGAGTACAATCTGCCTGTTTAGAAGGAGAGATATGTACAGATGAAAATCTTCCGATTAAAACCTGTGATGAAAATTTCATAATTATAAAAGAAAGTGAAGAAGAAAAGATAGTTCAGGACAATAACTGTGTATTTATTGAAGGAAAAAAAGAGAATTTGTTAAAATTAACAGACAGTTTCTTATTTGAAATTTTAGGAATAAATTAACCAAACAAAATAAATTAAGCAAAATGGCGAAGGAAAAAAAGAAAATTGACAAGACTGTCAGGAAAGATATAAGAAAAGAGTTAGAAATAAAAAGAGTTAAAGAGGAAAATAAAACCCTAAAAACTGTATTAATTATCATGAGTATTTCATTGTTAGCCTTTTTTATTGGTTATCTTATATTAAATTCCCTGGCACATTTTGAGTACAGGGGAGTAAAATTTGATAAGATAAGAGAAGGACAGATAACTTTGTATCATACTTCTTATCAAATAAATTACAAAGGACAAGACATGAAGTACAATGTATATCTGAGAAATGATCCAAGAAAACTTGAAGAAATTCCTTTCAAAGGATATATAGATTTAAAGCCAGTTATGGTAATTAATAATACAAATGGTTTTGTTTGTGGTGGTGATGGGGGGATTGCAATGTATAACTTTCAGCAGATTTTAACATATTTTGAAATGGAAATAATAAAAGATCCAAATGCAATCTGTGATGAAGAAAAAAGATACAGTTTCTTACAAATACAGGAAAGCAATGTTACAGGAATAGAAAAAGTAGGACCTTCCTGTTATAATTTAAATGTTAACAATTGTGAGATTTTAAAAGTTACAGAAAGATTCCTTGTTGAAGTTATAGTCAGATATCATGAAATAATAAACCAAAAGTAAATAAAAATAAAGTTAAATGGATTTAAGATTTCTTTATTCAGTTATTTTAACAATACTTCCAGTTACAGAATTAAGGGTCGGGCTTCCAATAGCAATAACATTTGCCAGAGATAATAATATTCCTGTCTTCCTGATTTTTTCTGCAGTAGTTTTATTGAACATCCTGGTAATTTTCTTTGTGTTCTATTTTCTGGATATTATTCATAAAAATCTTATGAAATCGGGAACCTACAGGAAAACATTTGAAAAATTCCTGAATAAGTTTCAGAAAAGAGTGGACAGATTGGAAAGAAAATATAGTGCTATTGGATTTATTGCTTTAACTTTATTTGTTGCTGTGCCTCTTCCCGGGACAGGAGCTTGGTCCGGGAGTTTGGCATCCTGGTTATTAGGATTAGACAGAAAGAAAAGTATTTTAGCTATCAGTTTGGGAGTAATCATAGCAGGTATTATTGTCCTTCTTGGAACATTAGGAATAATTAATGCTTTTTCCTAAGCTTTCTCTTGGGTTTTCTCTTAGATTTTCTGAAAAGAGATTTTTTATATAAATGTTTTATATCTGAATAAAATGGTATTTCCTTTATTTTAAACAACTTTACTTCAGTAAACCAGATTCCAACGACAAAAATTACACTTATTCCATACCAAAATAATTTATGTGTTATATCAAAGAAAGAGTATCCCTCAATAAAAACCCATGTTAATAAAAGAATTCTTAATACATTCAGAACTAAAAGTGAACTAAAGGAAAAGAGAATCATTTTAATCCTTTTTTTAAAATTAATCTTAGGTATTGACAAATTCAAAGTTAATAAAAGAAAATATGCAGAACCTGCAATACAGGCTTTAATAAGTTCTATAGGGATTTGGTTATTTATAAGAACAATATTATTTAATAAAGAAACATCAAAAAAAAGGCTTAATATGAAAAAAACAGGATAAACTGTTAAAGGGGTAAATATAAGATAAAAAATCCAGAAATTTGCCAAAGATGCCAGGATTATAATCAAATACCTAGCAAATACAGAGAACAGTTCTTTACCTTCCCGGAATCCCAGGGTTTTTCCGCGTCTTTTATTATTCCTTTTTTTGGTTTTCCTCTTTTTCATTGAATTTTTGAGGAGAAATGTATTTAAATAATTTGAGATTTTATTATTAATGAGAGAAAAAAATTCCATTATACTCTTATCCCTTTTGATTTTCTTTGTAATTGTAAGTTTTTATTTTGATTCTGGGATTGTTAAAGGAGTTTCTTTAATTAGGGCTGGTTTTTTGGATGATTTCTTTTTAGGAATAACAACTGTTAGTTCAGGGATAATTATTTTTTTTATTTTAACAAGTCTATTTTTATGGCAGGATAATAAAAGAAAATGGATTCTTCCTTTATGGTTAACTTTGGCTTTATCAGTTGCAGTTAGTTTTCTGCTGAAGTATTCTGTGCAAAGACCACGCCCTTATCAGTTAGGGATAGTTTCTGTTCTTCCTGTGCTGGAAAAAAGCAGTCATTTAATCTGGAATTTTTCTTTTCCGTCTTTCCAGGCAATGCTGGCTTTTTCTGCAGTTCCTATTTTGTCTAAAGAATTCCCCAGATTCAAATATGTCTGGATTGTTTTTGCTGGTTTGATTGCTTTTTCAAGGATTTACTTTGGATTGCATTTTCTAAGTGATGTTATTGCCGGAGGATTAATAGGATATTTAATAGGAGCAGTAATAGTAAAAATAGAACAGGAAAATAAATTTTGGGAAGGAATTTACAGAAAGATTTTCAAAAGACAATAAAAAATTATCTAAAAATTAATATTAAGTTCAATCAGCTTCTTTTTTTTGCAACTCTCACTGCCACAATAACAATTACCACTATTAAAATAATATTAAACAACCCTAAACCCCAAATATACCAATTATCTCCAATTGCAGCTCCTGTAAGTCCTGCAAGGCTGAACCCTGCTCTTTCGATTGAAACTGAAACAGGTTGTACTGCTACTAATTCATTTCCTGCTGAAACTTCTATATCAAAAGACTGTTCTCCTGAAACATCCCTGTTCACGTTTAGACTTACTAAAACATTTTCTGACTCGTCTGCATCCAAGCTAAATGATTCTGGTTCTACATCTTTTAAAGAAGCCCAACCACCATAGCCCACAGGATTTATATTATAGGTTGCTGTTTTACTTCCTGTATTTGTGACGGTTACTTTAATAACCATTTCTTCTCCTGCTTTTCCTCCGGATTCAAGATTTGCAGAAATTGAAACCGGCTGGACTACAACACAATTTCCAGACACTTTAAGATAAGCAAGGAAAGTATCATCGGATCTTCTGTCATAATCATTTTCATACTTCCCATCGTTTTTATCATAATCGTAATATGTTCTCATTTCCAGTGTATATTGCTTTTCCTCAGCATCTGAAGGAACTGTAAATGTAAATGATACATCTGTTCTTTCTCCTGCATCCAAATCACCCAAAGAAACTTCTTTCAAATCAAGTCCTAATTCTCTATTATATAATGAAACTAAAACCTGGTCTTCAAAATCTTCATCACCAATATTATATACATCTGCGGTAAATGTAACATCCTGGCCACACAAAGCTTCTATTGGCTTCGGCAAGGATTCTTCATCAACAATAACCATTTTGTTTCTATCACCTTCATTTTTAATTTCTACTCTTTCAAAATAAGTATCACTCAAATCGTTTGAAGAATCAATACAGGCTTCATCATCTTCCCCTCCATCAGGATAAGCTTTAACCACCAAAATATAATCTTTACCATTTGTATTAACTTCTTCAGGATTTATTCTAAACTCAAATACATGACTCCCTCTCTCATCTTCATCAATATCTCCAAAATCAAATTTCTCATCTTCATCACTAATCCAGAACATATCTTCCGCTATATTATTATTAGTCCCTTCTTCAAACAATCCAAGTTCAAAAACAACATCTTCTAAATCATCCCCATAATCATCATTATCAAGTTTAACTTCCACTTCAATAGTATCCAAAGGCAACCACTCTTCATCATCTCCTTGTCCTTTATTATCAATTTTCACATCTAATATTAA
>CAZRCO010000027.1:0-5288 GCA_964598635.1 Candidatus Woesearchaeota archaeon
AAGCAGGAAAACACCTGGGAGTCTTATATCAGCCGCCTGGAGAAGATGGTTTTGTGAAAATAATAAAGTTTCTTTAAAGCTATCAACACGATAGATTTTTATATTGCTTTGTTCTGAATAATTGAATAAAAAAGAAAAGGAGGTGGGTGGGAATGGTAGGTCATACTTCAAAAAGTAAGGCAACTGCGAGAAAAGCTGCATCTTCTGCAAGAAAGAGAGGACTTAAAGCCTCAGTTTACAAAAAGAAGAAAGGTTATGGAGTTAGCGTCACAAAGAAGAAATAATTTTAATTCTTATATTTAATTTTTAATTAATTTTTAGTTTTTAGTTATTTGGGAATCTAAAAAAACGCCCACGCCGGGAGTCGGACCCGGATTTCCAGCGCGACAGGCTAGTGTCATAGCCGTTAGACCACGTGAGCTTCTACAAATATCTTATAGAAATTTATTTTTAAAGATTGCTATATTGCTATCTGACTTTTTCCCTGAAATAAAGATTGTCAAATAATCTGGATAACCTATAAACTGCAATAATCTTATCGATATACAGGCATTTCATTACTCCTTCTTTGATTTTTTCCATTGTCTTAACCAATACCCCTTCCTCTGCTATTTCCTCAAGTTCATGCCTCATTTTCAAGTATTAGTTATTAGCTATAATTCTTTTTAAAGGCTCTTATGACATTTCCTCGTAACCACACTGCGTACACAATACAAAATGTATTCCATCTTTAACCCAGGATGGATGCGGACAATTAGCAGGAGTATAACCCTTTAACCTGCCTCTAATAATTCCATAAAATACAGGAGTTCCTTTCTTAAAATTCTCTGCGATTAAATCTCGGGCAATTTTCTCAATATTTTCCTTGGTTGGTTCAATTGGTTTAAGTTCTCTTTCCATTACATCAGATATTTCATCCATATTAGCCCCCCCAATAATTAAGTATTTTTAAAGATTGTTATGGTTATGCAAACAGTTATTTTTTAGTTTTGGCTGAATATTTCAGCATCCTGTTCAGTAGCTATTGTCTCTAATTCAGATATTTTAAATTTAACTAAATTATCAATTTTCTTAGAAAATTCTTCACCAATGCCCACAAAAACTCTCCCGTAATAATATTCCAGTTCTTTTTTCCGTTCTTCTTTATTCGGCACAATTATTGCTGCTCTCACCCTTACTTGATTCTCCGACTCGTGTAACACATCAATATTCAATACCTTCTCTTTATAGTGTGTTAGATAAAAATCTCTATGAATATCCCCTACGAAAACCTGTGCACGAAACCAATACATATTAATATTACAGATTAAAAATATATAAATTTAATTAAGGTAAAGGATATAAATTAAATTCAGCTATTTTTTTGTGTTTTATGGGAAAATTTTAGCTTAGAAAATAAAGTGTAAACAATTGAGATTAAAAGATAAAGCGGAATAATTATCACTGCAATGCTAAAGAACACAGCTTCTTCCACGCCAAATAAAGCATATATCAGATTATGAACAAGGAAACAAGTTACCCATACAATTAATATAATCAATATTTTTCTCCAGCTTAATAAAAAATATTTCTGAAACCTAAGTCTTCTTTTCATTTTTTTCATCCTTTCTGGGCTCTTCCCTGATAACATCCATTTCTCATTTCCCGAATCCTTTTTCTGTACTTTCTCAAATCATAGCCATATTCTGTCTCATACTCTGTAAGAGTTCTTTCTACTAAATCTAAATCTTCAACAGACTTTGTATTTCTAAGCAAAATCTCTAATGCCCTCTCGCAGCACACATGGTTTTTAGCCTCTCTTTCTCTCTCCATTTCTTCATATTTTTTCCCGATTTTTTTTGTCATTTTTATTTTCCTATATACCTCTTTCCCCCCATGTAAGGCCTTAAAACACGTGGAACTTTTATTGTCCCGTCTTTTTGCTGATTATTTTCCATAATAGCTACAATAGCGCGGGAAGTTGCAATCACAGTGTTATTTAAAGTATGAGCAAAGTATCTTTTTCCTCTTTCATTTATTTTTATATTAAGTCTTCTTGCCTGAGCTTCTTCCATATTTGTTAAAGAGCCAGCCTCAAAATATGTTTGCTGTCTCGGGCTCCAGGCTTCGATATCACAGGACTTTGCCTTTAAATCAGCCAAATCACCAGAGCAAATCTCTAAAACTCTTATAGGGATTTCTAAAGCTTTGTAAATATCTACTGACATTTGTAACATTTTATCATACCAAGCATAAGATTCAGAAGGATGACAAATAATAATCATTTCCTGCTTATTGAACTGATGTGTCCTGTAAATTCCTTTTTCATCAATTCCATGACTTCCTATTTCTTTTCTGAAACATATGCTATAACCTGTCTGTGCAATCGGCAGTTCTTCTGCCTTAATTTCTTTATTAACAAATTGCCCTATCAAAGGATGCTCAGATGTAGCAATTAAAAATAAATCCTCTCCCTCAATTTTATAAGACATTTGCTCAATTTCCTCATTTGAATAAACCCCATTCAAGATCTCTCTTCTAATCATTAAAGGAGGCTCAATATATTCAAACCTCTGTTTTATCATATAATCTCTTGCAAAATTTATCAAAGCCATATCCATCAAAGCCAAATCTCCTTTAAGATAATAAAATCCTTTTCCTGCAACTTTTGCAGAAGTATCAAAATCCAAAACTCCCAACCTTTCTCCTAATTCAACATGACTTTTAACAGGGAAATCAAATTTTCTTGGCTTTCCTACTCTTTTTATTTCAACATTATCCTTTTCTGTTTTTCCAATAGGAACAGACTCATGGATTATGTTAGGAATTTGCAGCATAATCTCTCTGATTTCTTCTTCCAAATCTTTCCTTTTAATCTGAAGTTTGCTGATTTCTTTAGGGATTTCTTTTGCCTTTTTTATTAATTCTTTTGCCTCTTTGCTCTGTTTTTTCTTTTTAGCCAGATTAACTTTTTGAGAAATTAAATTCCTCTGGCTCCTAAGCCCATCTTCTTTGTATTTTAATTTTCTCCACTTTTCGTCCAATTGCCTGACTTTATCAACAAGAATAAGTTTTTCTTCCTGGAATTTTTTTCTTATATTTTCACTGACAAGTTCAGGATTTTCCCTGATTAATTTTATATCAATCATGACTGTAAAAGAAAAATATTGTATTTAAATTTTCTTATATTGGGTGATTTACAAACTTTTAAAAATAGTATTTACTAATTTAATTAATGGCTGGGGTGATGGAAACTCTTAGTAATGTTCTTATAAATGCATATCAGGTAATAACTGCATTGCTTCCTGAATGGGCTAAGGGTTTTGTTAATTTATTTTTAATAGTTTTATTGATATTTGCTTATGCTGTTTTTATATGGAAATTTTATAAGTTTATAGCTACAAAAAATATTTTAGGATTAAACCTTAACAAGTATAATAAATCCCAGCATCCTTTTGTTACAAAACTGTTTGCAGGCTCACTTTATTTTGTTGAATACATTATAATTTTGCCATTTACAATTTTCTTCTGGTATGGGTTATTCTCAATATTCTTAATACTTTTAACTGAAAATCTTGCTGTAAGCACAATTTTGATTATTTCTGCAGCAATAGTCGCAGCAATCAGAATGGCTGCATATTACAAAGAAGATTTGGCAAGAGAATTAGCCAAATTAATTCCTTTCACATTATTGGCAGTTTCAATTGTGAATTGGGGAACATTTGATTTTGAAAGAATTTTAGGAAATATTCAGCAAATTCCAACATTTTTGAACAACATATTTATTTATTTAGTATTCATAATTATAATAGAAGTAATATTAAGAACATTTGATTTCATCTTCTCATTGTTTGGGATAGAAGAAGAGGAAGAAAAAAGTGAAGGAGAGAGTGAAGAAGTTTCTGGAGAATAGAAAAAACTATAAATCCCATTTATACTCTCAGATAATGCCTAAATTATTAAAATATACACTTGAAGATACAGACTTTTTTTATACTAATGAGATTAAAAGAGATTTCGAATTAAAATCTGATTTTTATCTGGAAGATTTAGTCGAAAGAATTTTAACAAATTTTTTAGAAAGAGAACCAAAGTATAAAGAATTAGTTGATTTACATTCTAAAAAACATGGTTTAAGCAGAAAGGCAGTATTAGCAGCCCATGGAGATAGTCTAATTAATAGATGGTATTATGGTGATGAAACTTATGATTCCCAGGTTCAAGATTGGATAAATCAGATGGATGGAAAATATGCTGTTTTAATTCTATACTGTTGTAATCCTGGATCTCATGAAATTTCTTCTAAAAAATCAGCAGTATTAGCCAATAATTTTACTTATTCTGAATATAGACAGGATGTGGGGGACGGAAAGGTTGAATTATATCTCCCAAAAATTGGTTATATTGATTCATACATGATAGATTTTGAGCTAGAACAAATGAAAAAATCAGCTAAGAAAAAAACAGTTAGAATTAAATAAATTTATTTCTTTCCTCTAAATCTAAAACGATAGCCGCCAGTTAAAGTAATCATACCTTTTACATTTTCACTTGCTGGCAACATTGTATAAGTAACTCTCCCATCAATCTTGTCAAAGATTGTTACACCCACACCTGCTTCTAATCCAAATGTTGTATTTGATACTTTATCATGAACATCAAATTCTGGAATATCTATTGTTGAAGTTTCCATTAGTAAATTTGCACCGGCTGTTAAATATGGTTTTACTTTTGCTGTTTGTTTCAGTGGGCTATAACTTGCACTAAGTCTTGGCAAAAAACTGTTTGTTTTTATATATTCTCCAGATGAACGGAAATAATCTAAACCAGCTTCAATTCCAATTTTTCCTGCATTAAGACCACAAGCCCCGCCAACGAGAAGGGAAGGCGTATAATCCTGTTCTTTTTCTGCTACAGGAATTATTGCTCCGACTTTTGGTTCAACATAGGGCTTTACAGATGCGCATCCAATTGCTAAAGCTGCTACCCCTGCTAAGAAAAGTATCTTTCCCCTATTCAATATTGATTCCAGTTTTTGTTTCATTTTTTACCCACAATATTTACACTATCTTTAAACATAATAACATTTTCCATAATTACATACTTCTACTAAACATCTTCCTTCATCTGCAACACACCCATATTCACATTCTTGAGCTTTTTGTTCATCAGTATATGGATTTGGATTATTATAACACTCAGCACTAGAACAACCTTTATCATAGCAAACCCTTTTATGATAAACATCTCCATCTTTACAATAATTATCTTGCCAATCTTCACAGTAATCTTCTCCGCAATCTTCTATT
>CAZRCO010000028.1:0-3163 GCA_964598635.1 Candidatus Woesearchaeota archaeon
GGAAAGGATTATTTTTCAGCTTATTTTTCAGGACCTATAAGGAGCGCGGGAACAACAGCTTCTTGCGTTGTTTTAATGTTAATTGATTACTTAAGGGAAATGTTTGGTTATACGAAATATGATCCTACAGAAGAAGAAGTTAAGAGATATGTAGCAGAAAATATAGATTATCATGAAAAGATTACTAATTTACAATACATGCCTACTGAAGAAGAAATTATTTTTCTTGCTAAAAACCTGCCAATCCAAATAGAAGGAGAACCAACAGAAAGGCTTGAAGTAAGTAATTATAAAAATCTGCCAAGAGTGGATACTAATTTTCTTAGAGGCGGAATGTGTCTGATTTTTTCAGAAGGCTTGGCTCAAAAAGCTGCTAAGGGTTTGAGATTATTAAAAAGTTTGAAAGACAAAGGATTTCATTCCACTGGTTGGGATTTTTTAGAAGGATATATAGAGTTACATGAAAAAAGGGAAAAAGGAAAGACAGATGATTCTCCAACTTATATTAAAGATTTGGTTGCTGGTAGGCCTGTTTTTGGTCATCCTTCAATGTCTGGGGGCTTTAGATTCAGATATGGAAGAGGGAGAACAAGTGGCTTTAGTGCTGCTTCAGTACATCCTGCAACAATGGCAATAACAAATAATTTTATTGCTATGGGAACCCAGCTGAAAATTGAGAAGCCTACTAAAGGAATGGCAACTACATCCTGTGACAGTATTGATGGGCCAATTGTAAAATTATATGATGGAAGTGTAATAAATGTAAAAACCCAAGAAGAAGCAAAAAAACTTTATCCGGATATTGAAGAAATAATTTATATTGGAGATTTATTATTTCCTTTTAGTGATTTAGCGAACAGAAATTCTTATTTAATAAAGCCAGGATATGTTGAAGAATGGTGGAAACTTGAGTTAGAAGAAAAAAGTCCAGAACTGGGGAAAAAGACAGGTTTAAGTGTAAATTTTGAGGAAGCTGTAAAAATAAGCAGAGAAACAGAAATTCCATTATATCCTAAATTTACTTTTTATTGGACTCAGATTTCTAAAGAAGAATTTTTAGATTTAATTAACTGGCTTAAACATTCAAGGGTTAACAAGAAACTTATATTGCCTTATTATAAAACTTTCCAGGAAAAATTTGCAAAAGCAAAAAGGGCCCTTGAACTTTTAGGAGTTGAGCACAAAGTTACTACAGAGCATGTTGTTTTGGATGGGGAAAACAGTAAGGCTTTATTTGCTAATTTGGGGATTGACTTAAGTTTATTTGAAAAAGAAGAAATGTTGCTTAAAGATTATATTGAAAAGATAAAAGAGAAACTTGTGAAATACTTGAGCAAAGAAGAAAAAAATAGCGATAATGTTTTAGGATTAGTGAACCTTCTTTCTGAATTTAAAATTAAAGATAAAGCTGGAGATTTTATAGGGGCGAGAATGGGGCGTCCTGAAAAAGCAAAAATCAGGAAATTAACAGGAAGCCCAAATGTTTTATTTCCTGTAGGAAGAGAAGGGGGAAAATTAAGAAGTGTTTTAGAAGCATATAATGTTGGAAAGGTGAAAAGTACTTTTCCTTTATATTTATGTGAAAAATGCAATAATGAAACAATTTATCCTACTTGTGAAATTTGTGGGGGCAAAACAAAGAAAATGTTTTATTGTTATGAGTGTAAGGAAAAATCATTCAATAAATGTAAACAGCATGGCAAGGGAGAGAGATATAATACAAGAGAGATAGATATGGTCCATTACTTTGAACAGGCTGTGGAAAAATTAGGAATTACAAAAGGAGAAATTCCTTCATTGGTTAAGGGAATTAGGGGAACCAGTTCTGAAAATCATACTGTTGAAAATCTTTCTAAGGGAATTCTAAGGGCAATGTACGATTTACAAGTCAATAAAGATGGTACAGTTAGGTTTGATGCAACAGAATTGCCTTTAGTCTCTTTCAAAGCCAAAGAAATTTCTGTGAACGTGGAAAAATTAAAAGAATTGGGGTATGATGAAGATATTTATGGTAATGAACTTGTTAATGATGAACAAATATTGGACTTAAAGCCACATGATATTCTTTTGCCAAGTCCGGCCCAATCTGTGGATGAAAGGGCTGATGATGTTTTTATCAGAATATGTAATTTTATTGATGAGCTTCTTGTTAGATTTTATGGATTAGAACCTTTTTATAATGTGAGAAAAAGAGAAGATTTAGTAGGACATTTGGGTGTTTGTATGGCTCCCCATAATTGTGCAGGGGTTATTGCCAGGATTATAGGTTTTTCCAATACCCAAGGTCTTTTGGCTTCGCCATATATGCACGCAGCTATAAGAAGGGACTGTGATGGTGATGAAGCTGCGATTGTGCTTTTAACAGATGTTTTATTAAATTTTTCAAGAGAATTTTTGCCAAGCCATAGAGGAGGGACTCAGGATGCACCTTTAGTTTTAAATGGTAAAATTGATGCAGGGGAAGTTGATGACCAGATTTTGGATTTTGAAATTGTCCCTGAAGAACATTATCCTTTGCAGTTATATGTTTTAGCTGAACAAAGAAAACATTCTTCTGAGGTAGACATACCCAATATCAAATCTGCTTTAAAAGAAGGCAAAGATCCTTTTGTTTGTTTAGGGCACACCCATAATACTTCTAATTTTAACAAAGGAGTTTCATGTTCGGCATATAAACTTCTTGCAACAATGCAGGAAAAAGTGCAGCACCAGATGGGATTAGTAGAAAAACTCAGAGCTGCAGATACTTCAGATACAGCGAGATTAATTATAGAAAGACATTTTATTAAAGACATGAGGGGGAATTTGAGGAATTTCTCTTCACAGGAATTTAGGTGTGTAAATTGCAATGAAATTTTAAGAAGACCACCCCTAACAGGTGTTTGTCCTGTATGTGGGGGGAAAATAATTTTCACAGTTAATGAAGGAGGCATAAAAAAATACCTTGAGCCAGCTCTTGATTTAGCAAATAAATATAAACTTTCAGTTTATATCAGACAAAGTCTTGAGCTTACAAAAAGATATATAGATTCTATTTTTGGCAGAGAACTGGAGAAACAAGAAGCTTTAGGAAGATGGTTTTAGATCAGGGGGTTAAAATAAATATAATAAAATTGTAGGAATTAACAAACAGCCCATCATATTTGTTCTTCTGACTCCTGTA
>CAZRCO010000029.1:0-3149 GCA_964598635.1 Candidatus Woesearchaeota archaeon
GCAAGTATTATTGTGAAAATCAAACTCCCTAATTTTGCAACAAGTTGAGTCGAAAACTGATAAACAGAATTTTTAATTGCCAGCCCTGTATTTCCTGAAAAATCTCTTTTTTTGATTCTTGTCCAGATTTCTTTTATATCAGATTCTTCTTTTTTAATATTTCTTTTAAAAAAATTCATAAAAGTATAAGAAAAACTTTGTTTTTATTCTTTGTGAAACCTTGTTTCATGATAAGAATTTGTTAGAGTTTATTTCAGTAATAAAATCAATTTCGTTCTTCAATTTTTCTTATCATATCGGAGAATGCAGGCCTTGTTATTAAAACTCCTATTGTAACTCCTATCAATGTTGTGACTGCAAAACCTTTGAAAAAACCTGCAGATGCCCAGAACAAAGGTATAAGGGCAACTATTGCTGTGAAATAAGCTCCCATAATAATTGAAAAAGCTCTTTTTATCCTTTGTTTTATGCTTAAAATTTTTCCTCTTAAAGATTCGTCTAGTATAATAATTTGATCATCCACTCCTGTTCCTATTGCTGCCAAAATTCCTGCAATACTTGGCAAATCCAAATTCCATCTTATGAAAGAGGCAATTCCAAGAATAATAATAATTTCAGAGATACTTACAATTAAAAGAGCGATTGAAGATTTTATTTTTCTGTATCTAACAAAAACAATTATTGCAACTGCAAAAAGAGCTATTAAACCTGCAATAAAAATGGATTTCATAAACTCCTCTCCCAAAGTCGGAGAAATTGTATCAAGCTTAACAATTTCTAGTTTATAAGGCAGACTTCCTGTAATCAAGATTGTCTGGAGTTTATGCATTGATGCTTCTGCATCCTTATATGCTTCTTCTTTTGTTTCTCCGCTTCCAGAACCCTGGATTTGAACCTGTGTTGTTACTCTTCCTTTAAGATCCTCGCTAATTAAAAGGCTGTCAACTAACTTATCATCCAGATAAAGATCAAGTTTTTCACTCAGATATCCTGGATTACTTACATTTGATTCCAAGTCTTTAGTAACCTCTGCGTGTCTTTTTGCTGCTGCCTCGCTTAAATAAATTCCAAACCTAAAATTACAGACATTTTCAGATGGACAGGTTATTTCTACGTCTTGCCCTGATCTTGCAACAGAAGTTATGTCTTTTTCTCCTCCAATAAACACTGTTTCATTGCCTATTTTTGCCTCAAATTTTCCTTGCTGGGAAATTAAATTTTCCAAATCAGAAGGTGTTGCTCCTGCAATTTCAATTTTAATATAATACTCCCCGGAAAGATCTGAAACAGGGTCAATTTTCATATCTTCAATTCCATAAACATTCAGCCTGTTTTTAATTACTTCTGCTAAATCATTTGCACCTGTTTGAGTCAATTTTGTATTCTCAGCTTTAATAAGAGCTCTTGAACCGCCTTCCAGATCCAAACCTAACTTAATATTAGTATTTTTTATTCTGGAGACAGTAATGTTCGGTGCCTGGGCTGAAAAAATAATTATTTCTGCATCTGCTGTTTTAAAAATAACTTTCACAGGCTCAGATTCATTTGAAGCAATTGGGGGGTACTTGTTCTGAAGAATTTTTGAAAAATCTTCTATTGAAGTTACTTTTTGCCCGTCAATTTCTGTTATAACCTGCCCTTGTCTGAATCCTTGTTCAAATGCTGTTGAGTTTGATGCTACACTTGTTATTAAAACACCTTTTTGTAAAAAATTAGGAGTTATAAAAATAGATAGAAGTGAGAGGGAAACTACAATTATCAATATCCAGATTTTCCATGTGAATTTGAGCTTTATTTTCATTTTATCTCCCCTTTCGTTTTGCATACCATTTAAGTATTGAAACATTAGTTATCCAGGTATTCAAAAGGTCAAAACCCAGACCAATAACAAGAATTGTAAAGATTTGGCTTAATACATTTGAAAAAGAGCTTACAATAATCAAAGCAAAACCAATTGCTAAAACAGAAGTTAGGGTCATTGTAACTCCGGTTTTAAATGCCCCAGAGATTCTTTCATTTAAAGGAGAATCATCTCTTTTCAGCACTCTTGTTGTAAGCAAAATATCAGTATCAACGCTGTATCCTATTAACATTAAAAAAGCAACTATTCCCGCAGCTGACATTTCTATTCCAAAGATATTTACCAAAACCAAAGTCATCAGGATATCAGCAAAAGCAGAAATAATAACCGCAGCAGATGGAATAAATGTCCTAAAAATAATAAAAACCACTATGGACATAAAAAGGAAAGCAAAAAGAATTGCTATTAATAACTGTCTGTAAAAGTTTTCACTTAATGCACTTCCTGTGAACTCAAAACTGCTGTTTTCCTCATTAAGCTTATAACCTAAATATTCTTCCAAAACCTGTTTTGTTGCATCTCCTTCTGTTTTTGTCTCAATAATAACTGCTTTTTGCTCTCTTGTTACAATATCATAAATCTCTCTTGTGTGAATTTCTTCTAATTTCCCTGCTAAATCCTGTTCAAGTTCACCGGGGTTTATTTTGGAATAAATTGTTACAGAAGTTCCTCCTGTCAAAGAAATGTCCTTATAGATAAAATCCTGATTTTGGGAATAAAAAATCCCCATATAAATAAAAGAAAAAAGTAAAAGTGCCGCAGGAATTATTAAAAGTAATTTGTAATTCTTATCATGAAAACTTTCAAATTTCCTGCTGAACTTAATTTTCTCTTGCGATTTTTTTTCAGTTTGGTTTTCTTTCATTTTTCTGAATGCGCCGGCCGGGAGTCGAACCCGGATCAACTGGTTGGAAGCCAATTATACGAACCGTTATACTACCAGCGCATGATATACTTATTCCTAAAGCAGTTTTAAAGTTTACGAGTGCCCCCGACAGGATTTGAACCTGCGACACCAGGATTAGGAATCCTGTGCTCTATCCAGGCTGAGCTACAGGGGCAAACAGGTTAGAATGCGGGCAAAAGGATTCGAACCTTTGTAGGCACTAAGCCAACAGATCTTGAGTCTGTCCCGTTTGACCACTCCGGCATGCCCGCATAAAATTGTGAACAATTTTCTATATAAAAAGCTTTATAAATTGGAAGAATTAAGAAATTTTGGAGACGGCCATAGTAGGTTGGAAACACCTGTTCCCATTCCGAACACAGAAGTTAAGCTTCCTATGTT